>NZ_DBEXAY010000038.1:0-8794 GCF_048170485.1 Victivallis sp.
AGAAACGCCGGTTGTGCTGTAGAAAACTCTGCGGAAATTGTTTTCGCTCATGCCACATTCCCTAGCAAGTTCCTCCACGGTAAGTTTTGAGGAAAAGTTGCGGCTGATTAGAATCAGCGCTTTCTGTATTCGCTCCGGGGCAATCGGCCGGTAGGGAGCAGGAGCCAGCAATAATTGCTCCTTCTGCATAAACTGGACAAACATGGCTTCCAGACGCCTTGCCAGTAAAAACCCCCATGCCCGGCAATCTTCGAGATCTTCGCGGTTACGGTACAATTGGAGCAGTAATTCGCGAATCTCGCCTCCTCCTCGAATCAGATTCACATACCGGCATGTCGTCATCTGCTCCAGGAATTTCCAATTGTTTTTCAAGGGAAACGGAGCAAGCAGCAATGAAAAATTGAAATATGCCCAGAGCCACTTGGAATTTCCGAAACCTTCACTCCTTGAATAGTGCAGAATTCCCGGGGAAATGACATACACGTCACCGGAGGAAACGTTTTGAATTCCCTCCGATGGAATGCTGAAAATGCCGTTTCCCTCCAGACATAATGCCAATTCAAAGCAGTTATGCCAATGCAGATAGACGATTTCATCCGACGGCAGAGAGTCCCCAATTGCCAGACGAATCGGAGCTTCCTTCGTCAGGTTGAATGCCAGAAGTTGAGAGAGATGTTTCGGCTGATGCGGCATATTTCCCTGTCCCCGGCCCGAACGCCATACCTTTGTTTCATCTGCAAAACCTTTTTTACCTTATCCCCACTTCACGGAGTTTGCAAGTTTTCATCCAAATACATTTCCCCCACGGCCGCGGGAATGAGAGTGAAGAGTCTGGCGGTGGAAGAGGAACAAGCAGGAAAGATTCGACTTTACAGCGGTAGACGCACGCTTTTGCCGGCATGAACTCCCTGCGGCAAAGTTACTTCAATCCGTCGCGACCCCAGACTGAACAGGAGCGTTTTCCGCTCCTGTGTCGGGTCGGCGACGAAAAACACACCATCCCGGATCAGGACGGCGGCAGGCTGAAACGCTTCCAGAGTTCCGAGGCCGGGCAGTTCCACTTTGCCGGGCGTGTAGAAGAGCGCGGCTCCCGATTTCCCGGCAGGGTCGAACACGGCATGGCATCCCGCGTCTCCCGGCAGGCGACTCAGCTTCGCACTGTCGCCGACCGGCGCGATCTGAAAACAATATTCCGCATTACGGGGCTGGATTCCATGATCCAGATAGATCGTCAGAACTCCCCCCTCAACCGGCCGCTGATTCTTGTAGGAAGGCTGAATCTCCGTCCAGTCAGCGCGCCGGTTTGCAATCTCGATCACCAGCGATGTCGGGACCGGGAACCGGTATTCCAGTTCATCATGCCGGATCTGCATCACATTTTTCAAACGCCGTTCACCCGGCTCCGTCAAGGTAAGTTTCCCGCCATCGGCAGCGGTCACCTCCACCGGAGTCCGATACCAGCGGGAATCGACGGTCGTATTCACCGGGAAATCAGCGGTCGCAGTGATCGCACTTCCGACCAGAACAATGTTCTGCCCCAATGCAATCGCACTTTTACGGGCGGAAATTCCATCCGTTTCCAGTCCGAACATGACGGCACCGTCATGGCCGTCGGACACTCCGCCGACCTGACCGGAGCGATTGTAATAATATTTATCCGGAGAACGCAGGCTGGAAGCATCCTGCAACGCGGTCAAGCCCGGCAGACGTCGCCAGTTCCACAGCGGCATGATCTTCAAATACTCATCCCCCTTCCGCAGCAGCTGGAACACGCCCCCCGCTGAATGACGCCCCAGTTCGTTTTCGAAATTGGTGCTTTCGCTGCCGATCACCCGCCGGGAACACATCTTTACGGAAAAATAGAAATTCTCCCGCCGGTGAACCATGAAATCACTGCGGAAGAAATAACGATTGCCGGCAAACTTCCCGGTATCGGTGAAGAATCCGGCAATCCGCTCCTTCGTTTTCTCATCCGGCACGTCAAATAGCCGGAGCATCGCGCGGCGGACGCCGGCGGCCTTTTCCGTCTGCGCCGGCCCGACGATCTGCCGTCCGCAGGCGTTGAAGTCGAAGAGATCGCGGAACACCACCCAGCGCATGCCGTTTTCGAAGTAATCAGCGAGCAGTCGACGCTTCTCCAGCGGGAAAGCGAAGCGGGTTCCCTTCATCACACCAGACCAGAGTGAACCGGTCATCAAAAACGCCAGTCCGTAATTGCCGAACTGCATCTGCGCATAGTGCTGGTGGAAACTGAAATCCGCCTGCAGCCCTTCGTGTTTCGGTCTGGCGAATGCGATCTCCTCCAGAATGACCGCCCTCCCCTCCTCCACCATCTTCGCATCACGGTAGATCACCCCTTTCAGAAAGTGGATCGTCGCCAGATGAAGTCGATTCTGCGCAGTCATGCCGATTTTTGATCGGTCGAGGATCGGACGGAATTTGCGAAGCGTTTCGGCAGGAAGAGCATCGCCCATGGTGAGAATCGTCTGCGTCGACATCAGCGGAATCCCGATCGACTGATACCACCAGTTATGGTTGGTATAGCCCTTTTCCGCCCAGTTCTCAATTCCTCGAATCACACCGTCAAGCACTCGCTTGTCTCCCGCCAGCCCGGTCCGGCTGAACCGCCAGGAGCGGGCAAGAGCGTTGAGTGCATGCCAGTGACGCCGCAGATCCCAGCGTCCGCCGTCGTCATCAGCATAATCGACATCGGTGAAGGTTCCATCCGGGCGTTGCCGGGCGAGGGTCTTCCGCGCAACGGCATCATCAGCCGCCGTACTGCCGGATACGGTCAACGCGACAAACTGATCGCGAAGCCGTGTAAAATCATCTCCGGAGAGCGGCAGAAAAATCAGCAGAACAGCAGCCTGAAACAGAATTCTCATCTTAATTTTTCCTAGAAGTTGTAACGGTGATAACGCTTGTTGGCGTCAATGTTTCGAAATGGATCGGAGTCGAACGGGCGCTCCAGGTTGGCAACTCGATAGGGCGCGACATGACCATCGAGATGCAGAATCATCACGCTGCTGTTATGACGGGCAGCCAGATTGCCGTAACCGCCGTTCGTGATATCGACGTTATTCTGCCAGCGAAAATAGCCGTACTCCTTGTCGCTGAGGCCGGTGCTGTTTCGCTGCCAGACGTCGGCAAGCAGAAATTTAATCGATGGATTCCGGATCCTGCCGCTTTTGGTGGAACTCTGCCAGCCGCTGTTTCCGGTGTAAAGCAGACTGTTGACGCCGTAATGCGGACGCATGGTCCACCAGCCGCCGGTACTCTCCGTTGTGGCATTTAGATCGTAGCTTCCCTTCATCTCCGGACAGTAAAACAGGCGGTTGTGCGCATACAATCCACTGGTCAATCCGACGATGGACGACGTCCTCCCCATCAACAACCGTGGCCAGTATGGTGCGGAACCTGAGGTCTCCCCGTTGGAGACCGGCGGCAGATAATCCTGATAGTCTCCTAGGTACAGTTGCATCCCGAGTCCGAGCTCCTTGAGATTGTTCCGGCATGTGGTGGCGTGTGCCCTCCCCCGCGCCTGATTCAACGCCGGCAGCAGCAGGGCGGCCAGAATTGCGATGATCGCAATAACAATCAGAAGCTCAATTAAAGTAAATGAACTGCTCCGACATTCTCTTTCCCGGTAATTGACAAAATCTAACTCCATGGGTTCTCCTTTTTCTAAACGGTTGATCGATCTCATTTCACAGGAATTGCCGCACAGCTGCACCGGTCGACGAATTCAAAATTCCGTCCTCTTCTCTTCGCCGGTTCCCGCTGTTCCAGCCGGTCTAACAGTGTTTCAGAACCTTCCAGTGTCAGCGCGGCGAAATCCACACGGAACGCCGAAGGAGGCTCCGGAAGCGCCAGCATCTTTGCATCCTCGTCAATGCTGACGACGGAGAGATCGCGCGGAATCTCCAACTTCAGTTCCGCCGCAATCGCATAAAAATCCTCCGCAAATCCGCATGACCCCAGAATCACCGCCCCGGGACGTGCCGGGCCGGAAAGCAGTTCGCGAATGTATGCCGCCGATTCAGTGCCGACCGTTTTCTGCCAGTCGGGATTCAGCGGCAGCCGGTATTTCCACATCGCCCGCTGGAATCCTTCCGCCCGGCCGCGGTAGGCGGTCTCGTTGTCCCCGGGCAGCAGCAGGGCAATATCCCGATGGCCGAGCTTCGCCAGATACTCCACCGCCGCGTCAAGGACCTCGACATTGGAGTAACCGAAGCTGATGTCTGCCAGCTCCGGCAGAATCGAACTCAATGCAACCACCGGGAACTCCCGCCGCACCAGTTTGCGAATCGCCGGAACAAACTCCGCCAGCGGACTGTAAATCAGCACCCCGTCGAGCCGGTATTCCGCAATGGTCTGCTCGTATTCGCCGGGCAGACGCGAAAGCGCAAGCAAATCGGCGTTATGATCTCCCCAGAACTGGAACAGCGTCTCCAGCATCGTCCCGATCAGATTCGCCCCCGGCTGGATCCGCTGATGGTTGAAGAATCCGATCCGCCGATGCCGTGTCCGGCTGCCGGCAAGTTCGCTCACGTAGGTCCCGGAACCGACCCGGCGCTCAATCAATCCGCGGTTCATCAGCTCGTTCATCGCGCTATTGACCGTAATCACCGAAACCCCGAGCTGTCGCGCCAGCAATCGCTCGCTCGGAATCCGGGTGGATGCCGCCAGCTCTCCGTCACGAATCAACGTCTCCAGCCGCGCGGCAAGCTGCCGGTATTTCGGCACGCCTTCCGCATTCAGTTCCATCCGGTTGAGTTCCACGTCGACACTCTCCTTTTCGCTATTAATTATAGCGGATACAAAGAAAAATGTCAATAGCACATAATCATTTTTTCAAAAAATAATTGCATATGCGCATTTCATAAATTGCACATATGCAACCAGCTGTGACAGCAGAACTTTTTCAATGGGTAAGCAGCAGATCCTTCATCCGCTTCGACTGCTCCTCGATGGATTCGACCATGCGGAGCTGATTGCGGCAACGCTCCAGGTTGTGCTCGGGACGCTTCACCTTGAAGTAGACATCCCCTTCCAGATAGTCAGTCAGAAACCGGATGGCGATTTCGAAGGTGATGAGCTTGCCGGAAAACGGCAGATTCTCCCGCTCCGCCTCGGTGAGAAAACTCCCGGCACTGCTGAGGAATCCACGGTAGAGCGCCTCGTACATCTCAAACCGCATGCCGACTTTGGCCAGATCGACCTCGTCCTCTTCGGCCGGACTGGTTCCCGCCCGGACCATATCCCCGAAGTCGTAGAGGGAAAGGCCGGGCATGACCGTGTCGAGATCGATCACGCAGATGCCGTCGCCGGTGAGGTCGTCGATCAGGATGTTGTTGACCTTGGTGTCGTTGTGGGTGATCCGCTCAGGAATGGCCCCTTCGGCCTGCAGCTGAAGAAGCCGCTTCGTCTCATCCGCCCGCTTCATAATGAAGTCGATTTCGCGCCGCACCCGCCGTTCCCGGCCGACCGGATCGCGCCGAATCGCCTGCCGGAGCGCCTCCAGCCGCTTCGGCGTGTTGTGAAAATCCGGAATGGTCTCGTGAAGCCGCGGCCCCGGCAGATCCACCAGGTTGCACTGGAAGTCGCCGAACGCCTGCGCCACTTTGAACGCCTGCTCCGGCGTTTCCAGCACGTCGTACGCACGGGCGTTTTCGACAAAGATGTAGGCACGCCACACCTCACCTCGCTCATCGGTCACGCAGGGCTGATTGGCGAAGGTGCGCAGCAGCCGGATCGTCCGTTTGCGGGTTTCGGCCTTGCCGGCGTGGATCTTCGCCAGCAGATGGCGGGTGACCCGGTCCATGTTCTCCATCACCTGCTCCGGCTTGCGGAACACATTCCGGTTGATCCTTTGAAGGACGTAATGCAACCGCACCCCCCCCTGATCGAAGGTGAGTTGAAAGGTGTCGTTGACATGGCCGCCGCCGAAGGGAACCGCAACCAGAAAATCGCCGTAGAGTGCGAATTTCGAACAGATGCGCCGGAAATCATCCTGCGTGTACATCAATGAACGTTCCTCCCTCGGTCAGGCGAAGAGTTTTTCCGGATAAGCGCCCCGGGCGACCAGATCGCGCAGAGCCGCCTGTACGAACGGCTTATCCTCGCGGTAGGTGATGCCGAACCAACTGTCGAGACTGTGCAGCACCCGGATCTCCGCCCGGCCGGAACGGATCAGCGAATCCACCGCCGCCGGCAGATAGAGTTCGCTCTTGAGCTCCTGCCCGTGCCCCTGGAGAAATTCAGTGAACAGGCCGCCAAGCTCGTTCATCAGACCGGGCTGGAATCCCCAGGAATTCATCGAAACCGGTTCCTGCCCGGTGAATTCGACTTCGGAACCATCCTCCTGCACGCTGATGATCTTCCCGTCGCGGCGGAAGATTTTCGTGTGCTCCACCACTTTGGCCAGGTTCCCCTTCTCGTCGACAGAACAGATGCCGCGCGAAACCGAACCGTTTTCGCTCAGCGTGTTGGCCAGCACAAAAGCGGCGATGCAGCCGGTAAGTTTGCCGTTCTGCGGCGCGTTCCGCAGATAGTCCGCCAGCTTCCGGTAGCTGTCGGCACCGTAGAAGTCGTCGGCGTTGATCACGGCGAACGGACCGTCGATGTTGTTGCGCGCGGCGTAGACCGCCTGCCCGGTTCCCCACGGCTTGGCGCGCCCTTCCGGCACCCGGAACCCCGCCGGCAGATCGTCCGCGCTCTGGAACGCATAGTCCACCTCAATCCGGTCCGCATAACGGTTGCCGACCGCCTCGCGGAACGCCTGCTCGATGTCGCGACGGATGACGAAAACCACCCGGTCGAATCCCGCCCGCATGGCGTCGTACACCGAATAATCCATCACCGTCTCTCCGGAAGGACCGAGCTGATCGAGCTGCTTCAACCCGCCGTAACGGCTGCCCATGCCCGCCGCCAGAACCATCAAGGTAAGTTTCATTCTCATCTCTCCTGCATCTGCATTTGCATGCCGGTCCGCGAAACCATTCTTCTTTCCGGACCGGCGTATTGTTCATTCCGCCTTAAGATATACTCATTCGCCCTGCAAATCAACCTTTTCCCCCACTGGTTCCGCAGTTTTGCATAAAAATCCATGATTCATGCGGATAACTTCATTGGGGAGAACCCGCTTCCGCACTATATTGAAGAAAACTGAAACCAACAGGGAGACTGTTTCCATGACAATTCTGATTACCAACTGCCGCCTGGTCACGCCGGGCCTCGAACTTGAATCCGCATCCATCCTTGTGGAGAACGACCGGATCCGTGCCGTTCTGCCCGCCGGAGCGGCACTGCCCGCCGCCGACAGAATCATCGACGCCGCCGGCCTGACCGCGGTGCCCGGTTTCGTCGACGTCCACTGCCACGGCCGCAACAATGCCGACTTCAGCGACGGTTCCGTCGAAGGGGTCAACCGCATCGGCCGCGGCAAACTCGAAGAGGGGGTCACCACACTGCTGCCGACTACGCTGACGCTGCCGGAACAGGACCTTGCCGCCTCGCTCCGCTCCATCGCCGCCTACGACGGCAAGGGGTGCCGGATGCCGGGCGTCCATCTGGAAGGCCCGTTCATCAACCCGAAGTGCACCGGGGCGCAGAATCCGGCCTTCGTTCGCAATCCGGACATCGAAGAGGTGAAGCGCCTCAACGCGATCTATCCGGTCCGCAAGGTGTCGTTCGCAATCGAACAGCCCGGCGGAGTGGAGCTCGCCGCCGGACTGCTCCGGCTCGGCATCACCCCCTCCTGTGTCCACAGCGCCGCGAACTATGCACAATTCCGCGCCGGGTACACCGCCGGGCTGTGCAATCTCTCGCACTTCTGCAACCAGATGACGCCGCTCCACCATCGCGACATCGGGCTGGTCGGTGCGGGGCTGCTGCTCGACGAGGTCCGGCTGGAACTCATCTGCGACAAGCTCCACGTCTCGCCGGAGATGATCGCCCTCGCCTTCAAAGTAAAGGGAGCGGAACGGATCCTGCTCATTTCGGACGCCATGCGCGCCTCCGGCATGCCCGACGGCGAATACACCCTCGGCGGCCTGCCGGTGATCGTCCGCGACGGAGCGGCCCGCCTGAAGAAGGGCGGAGCGCTGGCCGGCAGCACCCTGCGGCTGAACCACGCGCTGCACAATGTTGCGGAAGTGACCCAAAAGCCGCTGCACGAAGTGGTCGCCGCCTCCTCGCTGACCGCGGCGGAATCGGTCGGTCTTTCCGGAATCGGACGACTGACGCCGGGATATCTCGCGGACATTGTGCTGCTCGACGCCGATTTCGAGGTGGTCCACACCTTCGTCGGCGGCGAACTGCGTTACAGCCGTAACTAACGCCTCTTTCGCTCAACAGCATTTGCGGACTTGCGCCTTTGATAAGACGCAAGTCCGCATTTTTTCAATAGAAAAAAGAGTTCAGGGAGAAAAAAAGCGGTTCTTCGACGGTTTTTGACAGAAGTGAACGTATTTTGAGAAAAACGCCGCGATGAAATGGAAAAAGGCCGACATCGCCCTTATTGTTTCTTGAGCAAAACAGCAATAAGGAGGTTGCGATGTCGGTTAATCTTTACTATACACAGCGGATACGTGGATTTCAACAACATTCAGTCAAATATACACCGTCAAGCGTCTGTTTTACGCTACGACGTACGAAGTTCCGGTGTAAGAGATGCGGCAGTTCAGATTTGACGGTTACGCCGCTCTCTCTCCGTCGTGTTCATGGCGAACCGATGGGCAGCTGCCGCGAGGTTGTATTTGAATTCACCACGCACCGGCTGTATTGCCCCAAC
>NZ_DBEXAY010000039.1:0-3392 GCF_048170485.1 Victivallis sp.
CCGTAACAACAATTGCAGAGCCGGAAAAAAGGAGGCTCCGCAATAAAAGTCCAATCCGCAAGTCGGAGGCTTGAGAGGAGGGCATGAATTTCAAAGAATAACGCAGGGACGTGAAACGGGCGAAACGTCTGATTGACAAAAGTGTCGCCCCGCTGTCGCGTCTGCGCGTTGCAGCAGAAGCGAAGTCATTGAGAGATAATCTGCCTGTGAACCGGTGTCACTCCCGGCCGGAGCGGGCGCGCAATCCGAAGCGCTCCAGCACGGCGGCGGCCCGATGCAACGTTGCTTCGTCCGGGGACTCCGCCTGCGGCATGGTGTCCGGCATGCCGAGCGACGCGTATTTGGTGCGCGCCAGTGCATGGTAAGGCAGAAGTTTCACGCAGAGGATTCCGCGCAACGGACCGAGGATTCTGCCGGCGGCCTCCAGATTCTCCACCGAATCGTTGCAACCCGGCACGAAAGGAATCCGGATTTCAATCTGGGCGCCGTTCTCCGAGAGAAAACGCAGATTCTCCAGAATCCGTTCGTTCGACTGCCCGGTGAGCTTCCGGTGGACTTCCGGATCGGCGTGCTTGAAGTCGACAAGAAAGAGGTCGACAAGCGGCAGCGCCTCCTTCAACACCTCGCGCGAACCGAAACAGCTGGTGTCGAAGGCGGTGTGGATCTTCTCACGCTTCAGCGCCGCAAGAAAGGCGAGCGAGAACTCCGGCTGCAGCAGCGGTTCCCCGCCGGAGAGGGTCACCCCGCCGTTCGACTCCCGGTAGTAGACGAGATCCAGCCGGGCGGTCTCCATCGCCTCCTCCACCGGAACCCGCTTCCCGTAGAGCTTCATCGCTCCGCCGAGACAGGCGGCTTCACACGCACCGCACACCCGGCAGCGCGATGGATCGAATTCATGCGTCTCCCCCCGGAACGCATGCGCCTTCTCCGGACAGCTGACCACGCATTCGCCACAGCCGATGCACTTGTGCGCATAGTACGCCATCTGCGGGCGCGGCGAAATGCTCTCCGGATTGTGGCACCAGATGCACTTGAGCGGGCACCCCTTGAGGAAGAAGGTGGTCCGCACCCCCGGTCCGTCGTGGACCGCGAACCGTTTGGGATCGAGCAAAACTCCGGTGACGCTCATGGAATGGCTCCTTCCTGTGTTACTCCGCAATGCGGCGGGCCCGTTCGATGTAGGCGTTCTGTTCCTTCTCGGCGAGATCGTTGAAGCGGACGTTCCAGCCGCAGACCCGCACCTGCAGCCCGGTGTATTTCTCCGGATGCTTCTGGGCATCCTCCAGCACCGCGGCGTCGAAGATGTTGAAGTGAATCGCCATGCCGTATTTCGCCAGATAGGCGTAAAGCAGTGTCCGCATCGCCGCCAGCCCCTCCTCCCCCTGCACGGTGGCCGGGTGCATCATCACGTCGAGCGGAAAGTCCCCGGGCAGATCGGCGCAGTCGATGGCGGTGGCCGAATCGATCAGTGCGGTCACGCCGTTGACGTCGGCCCCCATCGTCGGAGAGATGTTCTTGGACATCTCCTCCCCGGCCCGGCGGCCGTCCGGCGTCGCCCCGGTCCGCTCCCCCATGATGATGAAGGTGCGGGCCGAGTGTCCGGAGGCCTGATACCAGCCGCCGCGGGAGTTTGGGCGCAGGTTCAGCTTGCCGCCGAAGTAGTGGGCGAGCGCGGCGGCGTAGCAGTCCACCCCGGGGATGCCGTTGCCGTACTTGTTCCGGGAGCGCAGGATGCGCAGCCGGAGCTTCTCCGCCCCCTCCCAGTTGTTCCGCAGAATGTCGCGGAACTCCGCGAGCGTCAGCTCCCCGCGGTCGAAGACGAACTCCTTCACCGCCATCAGCGCATCGACCGCAGTACCGAGTCCGGCGCAGAGAAGCGAGGTGATGTTGTAGACGCTCCCGTCGGCGAAGGCGTCCTTCGCCGTCTCCAGACTGTGGGCGATCGTGATCGAATAGAGCTGCGCCGGATTGATGTACTGCAGGTATTTTTCGAACTCGTACGAGCAGATGTACGTGGTTTCGATGATGTTGTCGAGGTACTTCATGTAGGCGGCGTAAAACTCCCGGAACGAATGGATGTCCGCCAGTTTCGCCGCGCCGCAGTCGCAGAAGTACCCGGTCTTGGGGTCGACTCCGTCGTTGAACACCAGTTCGACCGGCTTGAGCATGTTGACATGCCCGGCGCCGGTGATGTTGCCGAGCGCGCGCGGCGCGGGTTCGTAACAGCCGCGGATGTCGCAGGTGCGGGCGATCTCCTCCGGATACCCCTCGCCCATCATCATACGGCGGATGGCATCCTCGCAGACGAACACCACGCTGTTGTTGCCCCGCCGGATCATATCCAGCGCCTTGTTCAGAAATTCGACCGGCGTGTTGCGGGCGAGTTTGATCTGAATCTTCGGCGTCGGAATCGAAAGCTGATCGAATACGTCGAGAATGAGGTAGGAGAGCGCATTGATTTCACTGCCGCCGTCCGCCCTAGTTCCGCCGAGGTAGAAGGGGTGCCCCCAGTAGTTGTTGATCGACGCCCACTGCATCAGGAAGCAGGCGAAGAACTCCCGGATCTGCGCCTCGGTGAAGCGCCCTTCGCGCAGGTCGCGCTCGTAGTACGGCCCGAGCATGCGGTCGAGGTTGCCGAGCGAACGCACCTGCAGACGGTCGATGTGCTCGCTGAACATGAAGTCCAGATAGATGATCTGGAGCGCCTCATAGGTGTTGCGCGGCGCGCCGGTGCGGAGCTGCTCCAGACATGCGATCTCCGCCTCGATGCGGGGATTGCCGGCGTGATGGCTCCGGGCGTAGTCGATGAAGCGGCCGAGACACTCCAGCACGGCGTTGATCGTGATCTCCAGCCCGTCGAAATAGGCGGCCGCCGCGGCGTCGAGGGTGCCGTTTTTCTCCCGTTCGGCCCGGTAACGGCGGGCGCGGTCGCGCAGACCGGGGAAGCCGAGCGTGAAAACCGCGTCCCAGTCGGGCACCGAATGGTCGAAGTCGATCCACATCAGATGGAGTCCCGCCGCGTTGCGCTCCTCCATCAGGCGGTTGATTTCCGGGAAAAAGCGCTCCTTCGCCTCGTGCGCCCAGCGGAAGTTCAGCGGCGAAAGCGGCCGGTCGTCGCGGTTGTAACAGCCGAATGCGGGGAACCAGTCGTGCGGATTCACGTCGATCAGCATGTTCCGGCAGACATATTCAAAACAGCGTCCTTTCACCACCGGGTGAGGCAGATCCTTGAGCTCCTCCGCCATCGCGCGGATTCGTTCTTTTAAAATGGAATTCTCCACGCCGGTGGCGGGGTCGAAGACCGGATGACGGAATTTCTCCGTTAAATAGGTTCTGTCCTGTTCGAAAGCGGCATACGGCATCGTGCACCTCCTGTGTGATTTCTTCTTTTT
>NZ_DBEXAY010000040.1:0-53031 GCF_048170485.1 Victivallis sp.
AGGGGCAGCAGCAGCAAAGGCAGCCAGAGACGGCCGTCGAAATAGTGGTTGACGGCGGCGAAGAGTCCCTGCTTCTGGAGCACGTTCATCGTGCCGCGGTCCGACCGGGTCGCGCCGAGCAGTTCGAAGAATCCCGGGGCGTCGGGCAGCAGGATGTGCGGCCGGAAGTGCTGCGGCAGCCAGGCGAGGGGGTGGGCGAAAATCAGCGCTTTGAACTGTTTCAGCCGGTAGTCCACCCGGCTCGCCTCGTCCGGAAATCTTTCGTGGTCGGCGAAGCGCTGCTCCAGTTCGGCGAGGATCTTCGCCTTTTCGAATTCGTAGGAGGTGCCGTTGACCTTCGCCAGCAGCATCGCCCCGTTCTGATGGAGCATCGCCCCGGTGTTGGTGTCGATGCAGAATCCGGCGCCGAACCGGGCGTTGCGCCACATCCACGGCGTCAGAACCGCGGCGAAGAGCAGTGCCGCCGCCGCGCCGGTCCACAGCTTCTGCCGCCATCCGGGCGCCGGGGCGGTGAAGAGCAGCACCAGCGCCGGGAGAATCCACACCGAATTGATCGGCCGGATCAGCGCGCCGAGCGCGGCGAAGAGGATGCACCAGAGGAAATCAGCCACCCGGCCGCGCCGCAGAAAGCGGATGAAGCAGTAGAACTGCACTGCCGCGGTGAACGCCAGCAGAGTGTCGGAGAGCAGCATCGGCGCCTGCGCCATCATCGTGAGGTTGAAGAGCACCAGACCGGCGGCGATCTCCCCGGTGCGTCTGCTGCCGAGTTCGCACCCGGCCAGCCAGATTGGAATCGCCGCCGCCGTGCTGATGAGAATGAGCACCACGGCCAGCGCGCCGTTGTTCCCGAGGCCGAAGAGCCGGTAGCAGAGGGCCGCCAGAACCGGGAAGCCGGGGGCGCGGACCGCGGAGGGCTCTCCGCCGGGCGCGTCGAGAAAGCGGCCCGATTCGGCCAGCGCCAGCGCCGGACCGAGGTAGCCGGAGCTGTCCGGGCGGGAGAAGCGTTCGGTCGGATTCGTCAGCAGACCGGGCAGGGCGAGGCAGAGCCGTGCCGCCAGCCCGGCGGCAAGAAGCAGCAGGAGAATCCGGTTCTCCCGCAGAAATCGGCAGAGCGTCGCTCGATTCATGCGCATTCTCCCGCGGAATCTCCGGATTGGGGAGAGAGCCGCGTCATTCTCCTGCGTTCCATCCGGAAATCATTTGCCGGAGTTTTTGAATTTCCGCCGGATGGAGTTTTTCTCCTGCCGCTGGCGGGCCAGTTCGATGGCGGCCAGCCGCCGGGTCTCCTGCAGGTCCACCGACGGTGCCGGGAGCTCGATCTTCATCGATTCGAGCGTTTCGAGCAGGATCTGCGAAACCACCAGGTTGCGGAACCATTTGGTGTTGCCGGGCACGACGAACCAGGGGGCCTGTTTGGTCGAACAGCGGCTCAGCGCCACCTCGAACGCCTCGATGTAGTCATCCCAGAACTGCCGCTCGTGGTAGTCGTTGCTGGAGATCTTCCAGTGCTTCTCCGGCCGTTTCAGCCGCCGGACGAAGCGCCGGAGCTGTTCATCCTTGTCGATGTGCAGATAGAACTTGACGATCCGGGTGCGGTTGTGTGCGAGCAGATCCTCGAAGTTGTTGATCGCCTTGTAGCGGTAGTCCAGCTCTTCGGCGGAGGCGAATTTGTGCACCCGCTCCACCAGCACCGCCTCGTAGTAGGAGCGGTTGAAGATGACCACCTCCCCGCGGCGCGGCACCACCGGATGAGCGCGCCAGAGGAAGTCGTGCGCCTGCTCCAGCGCGGTCGGCGTCTTGAAGGACTGCACCCGGCATCCCTGCGGATTCATCGCCGAAAAGACGTTGTTGATCGTGCCGTCCTTGCCGCCGGCGTCCAGCGCCTGCAGCACGATGAGCAGCGACTGCTTGCCCTCGGAATAGAGGTCGGTCTGGAGGCGGGCGATCCGGTGGTTGTTCTTTTCGAGCAGCGCCAGCCCGGCCGCTTTGTCCTTGAACTCCAGCGTGTCGTCGGGGTCGAACTTCGACAGATCGACTTTCGTCCCCTCGCGGATGATGTACTTCTCGTAGAAGCGCTCCATGATTCTGCCCCGGTTCAATATTTTTTAAGCAGGCGGAGGTTGCGGTCGATCAGGTTGTCGAGCGTCTCCACCGAGAGCGCCGAGCGGCCTTCGTCCGGCGGCGTGTTGAAGCAGTAGTCCACCAGCTGTGCGATGCTCGAGACCGCGACGTGCATGCGGGTGTCGCTCGAGGCGTAGTAGATGAAGACGGTCCCGTCATCATCGGCGATCCAGCCGTTCGAGAAGAGCACGTTGGAGACGTCGCCGACCCGCTCCTTCCCCTTCGGCGCGAGGAAGTAGCCGCCGGGCGAAGCGATCACCTTCGAGGGATCCTCCAGCGAGGTCATGTACAAATAGAGCACGTAGCGCATTCCGGCCGCGCAGTTGCGCACGCCGTGGGCGAGGTGGAGCCAGCCGAATTCGGTCCGGATCGGCGCCGGTCCTTCGCCGTTCTTGACCTCCTTGATCGTGTGATAGCGCCGGAAGTCGATGATCTTCTCCTCCTTGACCTCCGCATGGGTGATGTCGTCGATCAGCGCCCAGCCGATGCCGCCGCCGGAACCGGCGTCGATGAAGCCGTCCTGCGGGCGGGTGTAGAAGGCGTACTTGCCGTTGACGAACTCCGGATGGAGCACCACGTTGCGCTGCTGGCTCTTCGACTTAAGGTCGGGCAGCCGCTCCCAGTTGACCAGGTCGCGGGTCCGGGCGATGCCGGCGGCGGCGACGGCGCTGGAGAGGTCGCCGGGCGCGGCATCCGGATCGGGCCGCTCCGAGCAGAAGATGCCGTAGATCCAGCCATCTTCATGGTGGGTCAGGCGCATGTCGTAGACGTTGGTGTCGGGGTTGTCGGTTTCCGGCATGGTGATCGGGTAGTCGCGGAACCGGAAGTTGTCCACGCCGTTCGGGCTCTCCGCCAGCGCGAAGAAGGATTTGCGGTCGGCGCCCTCCACCCGGACCACCAGGCAGTAGCGGTTGCCGAACTTGATCGCGCCGGAGTTCATCGTCGCGTTGACGCCGATCCGCTCGAGCAGCATCGGGTTGGTCGAACGGTCGAGATCGTAGCGCCAGAAGATCGGGGTGTGTTCGGCGGTGACGACCGGATACTTGAAGCGGTTGTAGACGCCGTTGCCGGATTTCATGATATTTTTGCGGGCGATAAGCTTTTCGTGCTTCCGGAACAGCTTATCCACTTTCTTGTAGAAACTCATGGGGAACCTCCCGGTAGTGAAATTGATCCTCTGCTGTATAATATCGGTGCATTCAGGGAAAATGCAAGAAACCCTAAAAAAAAATAACGTTGCAGTTGAAAAAAAGCAGTCCGGCGCTACATTGAATTGACGGCGGATTTCCGGGAGCGGCCCGGCCTTCCGGCCGGGATTTCCACGACCAGCGGCGGTGATTCACAGATGCAGAACGAAAACTTTTCCGCTCCGGAGGAGACGCCGGGCGGCTACAATTTCGGCACATTCGCGGGGGTGTACACTCCCGCCTTGCTGACCATCCTCGGGCTGGTCATGTTCATGCGCACGAATTTCGTGCTCGGCAACGCCGGATTGTTTCAGACATTGCTGATCCTGCTGGTCGGCAGCAGCATCACCCTCGCCACCGGATTTTCGATTTCGGCGATCGCCACCAACACCGACGTGGGCGGCGGCGGCGCCTACTACCTCATCAGCCGGGTGCTCGGGCCGGCGTTCGGCACCTCGATCGGGCTGACGCTCTTCGTGTCGCAGTCGCTGGCGATTCCCTTCAACATCCTCGGTGCCACCGAAGCGATCATCGACGGCTGGCCGGTGCTGCGCCCTTACTTCCCGCTGGTCAACGTCGCTCTCGGCGCGATTCTCTTCTTCTTCGTCTGGAAGGGGGCGGACTGGGCGATCCGGGCGCAGTTCTTCATCATGGCGGTGCTCGGCGTGTCGGTGATCGTCTTCCTCGCCGGGCCGCTCGGGAACTTCTCGCTGGAGAATCTGCGGGCCAACTGGGGGCCGCTCGACACGGTGCATTCGCTGATTCCCTGCTTCGCGATCTTCTTTCCGGCGGTCACCGGCATCATGGCCGGCGTGAACATGTCCGGCGACCTGCGCGACCCGCACCGTTCGATTCCGCGCGGAACCTTTTACGCGCTCGGCACCGCGGTGGTCCTCTACCTCATTCAGATCATCATCGCGGCGGGCTGTTTCAACCGGCAGGATATGATCGCCTACCCCTACGTGCTGCTCACGAAGAACGCGCTCTTCGGGCTCGGATTCATGGTGCTGGCCGGCGTGCTGGCGGCGACGCTCTCGACCGCGCTCGGCTGGATGCTCGGCGCGCCCCGGGTGCTCCAGAGCCTCGGCGTGGACAACGTTCTGCCGGGCATCGGCTTCTTCCGCGCGGGGGCCGGGCCGCGCAACGAACCCCGCCGCGCCATCATTCTGGTGGCGGTGATCGTGCTGCCGATTCTGATCTGGTCCGGCATGATCGGCCGGAACGCGTCCGATACGGAGAGTTCGCCGATCACGGTCATGAGCGAACTGGTTTCGCTCTTCTTCCTCTTCACCTACGCGATCATCAACCTGGCGGCGTTCGTCGAGTCGCTCGGCGCGAATCCGTCGTTCCGCCCCCGGTTCCGCTTTTTTCACTGGGGAATCGCCGCTTACGGGACGGCGGCGTGCGTGCTGGCGGCGTTTCTGATCGACCTGGAGCTGTCGATCGTCGCCTTTCTGGTGATCCTCGGGCTCTACATCTGGCTGCGCTACCGCAACCTCACGATGGCGTACGGCGACGCCCGGCGCGGCTTCGTCTATTCGCGGATCTATTCGCTGCTGCATCAGTACGCCCGGCTGCCGCTCCACCCGAAGAACTGGCGGCCCACCATCGCCGTCCTCTCCGGTGAGCCGGAGGAGCGGAGCATGCTCATGGAGTACGCGCTGCTCTTCAGCCAGCGGCGCGGCATCGTCAGCTTGATTCAGATCGTCATTTCCGACGATCCGCACAACATCGGGGAGCGGCGCACTCCCCAGCTCCGGCGGTTGCGCCGGCTCGCCCGCGAACGGCAGTGGCCGGTCTTCCCGACCGTGGTGATCGCGCCGGAATTCGACAGCGCGCTGCGGATCATTCTGCAGAGCCATTCGCTCGATCCCATCCGGCCGAACATCGTGATGATGGGGTGGCCGCGGCGGGCCGAGCGGGTCGTGCCTTTCTTCACCCATCTGCAGACCATCGTCGGGGACTTTCACCGCAACGCGATCGTGCTGGCCAACGAGCGTTCCAGCGCCCGGCCCCAGCGGTACGACGGCGGCACCATCGACATCTGGTGGCAGACGCCGGAAGGGGGGTCGCTGATGACCATTCTCGCCTACCTGGTGCAGCTCGACCGCGACTGGCGCAAGAGTGTGCTGCGCATCTTTTTGCCGATGAACCGGGAGAAGGTCCGCCGAATCCGTCAGGTGCTCGACGCCGCCCGGATCGAGGCGGAGATCGTCGGGCTCGACGAGGAGGTCCGCCTCCGCCGCGTGCTGCCGAAATACTCGTCCGGCGCGGAGCTGGTCTTCATCGAGTTCCCCGATTACAACACGACCGACGTGCGGAGGCAGCTGGTGACTCACGAGCTGCTCAAGCGCGATCTGGCCGGGCTGCCGCCGTGTTTCCTCGTGGTTTCCAACGGAGAAGCGGATCTGCTGGCCTGATTATGATTTTGTCAACTCAATACAAATAGAAGAGAAAATGGTATGAACAATGTCTGGATTACGCCGGTGACCTTTCTGCTGTTCACCGGAGCCGTCGCACTGCTGACCTATCTCATCACGCGCCGGGACGAGCGGCGCACCAACGAGGGATACTTCCTCGCTGGCCGCTCGCTCACCTATCCCTTCATCGCCGCTTCGCTGCTGCTGACCAACCTTTCGACCGAGCAGATGGTCGGACTCAACGGCGACGCCTTCTCCTACGGACTGAGCGTGATGGCCTGGGAGGTGGTCGCGGTGGTGGCGCTGGTGGCGATGGCGCTCTTCTTCCTGCCCCGTTTCCTCAAAAGCGGCATCGCGACGGTGCCGCAGTATCTGGAGCTGCGGTTCGACAAACACACCGGTTCGATCGCGAATTTGATCTTCCTCCTCGCCTACATGCTGATTCTGCTGCCGATCGTGCTCTACACCGGTTCCAAGGGGCTGCTGAGCATCTTCGGGGTTCAGTCGCTCTTCGGCATCACCTCCGAGCTGGGGATGCTCTACCTCATCGTCATCCTGATCGGCGTGGTCGGTTCGGTCTACGCGCTCTGTGGCGGATTGCGCACGCTGGCGGTCGCGGACCTGCTCAACGGCATCGGCCTCCTGATCGGCGGCTTCATGATCGTCTACTTCGCGCTCCGGTACGCCGGTGCCGGCGAGGGGATGTTCGCCGGGCTGGAAAAGGTGCGCACCTACGAGCCGGCGATGTTCAACAGCCTCGGCGGAAACCATCAGGCGGTGCCCTTCACCACGCTTTTCTCCGGGGTGCTCTTCATCAACGTCTTCTACTGGTGCACCAACCAGCAGATCATCCAGCGCACCTTCGGCGCGAGTTCGCTCGCCGAGGGGCAGAAGGGGGTGCTGCTGACCGGACTGTTGAAACTGCTCGGACCGCTCTATCTGGTGGTTCCCGGGCTGGTCGCCTACTACCTCTACAAGCAGGGACTTCTGCCGGGGGTGGTCCGCGCCAACGGTTCGATCGACTCCTCGCTCGCCTACGGGGCATTGGTCCGCACGGTGATGCCGCCGGTCCTGACCGGATTCTTCGCCGCGGTGATGGTCGGCGCGATCCTGTCGAGCTTCAACTCCGCGCTGAACTCCACCTGCACGCTCTTCAGCCTCGGGCTTTACCGCGAATATTTCAACCCGAATGCGACCGATCTGCAGGTGGTCCGTTCCGGGAAGTACTTCGGCCTCATCATCGCCGTCGTCTCGGTCGCCATCGCGCCGCTGCTCAATCAGGTGGACAGCATCTTCAGCTACCTCCAGAAGATGAACGGCATCTACTTCATTCCGCTGCTGGCGGTGGTGCTGGTCGGCATGGTGTCGCGGCGGGTTCCGGCGGCGGCGGCGCGCTGGGCGCTGGGCGGCGGCGTGATTTTCATCGCCTTCTTCTACTTCGTGCCGCCCTTCGACCGCATCGTCAAGGCGATGAACGACTACAACTTCCTCGGTCTGGTCTTCCTCTACCTCATCGTCTTCATGCTGGTGTACGGAGAGATTTCGCCGCGGAAGGAGGAGTACTGCCAGATCGATGCCAAGGCGGTCGACCTCACGCCGTGGAAACATGTGCGGCTGGCCGGCGTTCTGCTGCTGCTGGCGGTGCTGACGATCTACCTCTTCTTCGCGGATACGAGCGTTCTGCTGGTGAAGTGAGGCGGCGCAATGGAGTCTCCGGCAGGAGCTCCGGAGGGCGGTGCCGGAGCGGCGCGGAAGATCATCCACATCGACATGGATGCCTTCTTCGCGTCGATCGAGCAGCGTGACCGCCCGGAACTGCGCGGCCGTCCGGTGATCGTCGGCGGTTCGCCGGAGCATCGCGGCGTGGTTTCCACCTGTTCCTACGAGGCGCGGGCGTTCGGGGTCCATTCGGCGATGCCGACCCGGACCGCCTTCCGTCTCTGCCCGGAGGCGGTGCTGCTGCACCCGGACATCAAGAAGTACAAACGGATTTCCGCGGTCATCCGCGGAATCTTCCACGAATACACCGATCTGGTGGAGCCGGTTTCGATCGACGAGGCGTATCTGGATGTCACGGTGAACAAGCGCGGCGAACGCTCCGCCACCCGGATTGCGCGGGAGATTCAGCGGGAGATCTTTTTGAAGACGCGCCTGACCGCTTCCGCCGGGGTCTCCTGCAACAAATTTCTGGCGAAGGTCGCCTCCGACCTGCACAAACCGGCCGGACTGACGGTCATCCGGCCGGAGGAGGCGGAGTCGTTTCTCGACGCGATGCCGGTGGAGAAGTTTCACGGCATCGGGCGGGCGACTGCGGCGCGACTGCTGGCGATGAACGTCCGCACCGGGCACGATCTGCGGCAGCTCGACCGGTCGACGCTGGCGGCGCACTTCGGCAAGGTGGGGGAATTCTACTACCGGATTGTCCGCGGGGTCGACGACCGGCCGGTGGAAACCGGTGACGAACCGAAGTCGGTGGGCAAGGAGATCACTCTGTCGGCAGACAGCACCGACCGCCGCCAGTTGCGGATCATGGTGCGCACCCTCTCCTACAAGGTGGCGCGGCTGCTGCTCGGCCGGGGTCTGCTCGGGCGGACCGTCACGGTGAAGCTCCGGTTCGGCGACTTTCACACGGTGACCCGTTCGCAGAGTCTTCCTGAGCCGGTGCCGGACGGCGGCCGCCTCGGAGAAATTGCGCTCGAACTGGCGGAAAAGGGCGGAATGTATCAGCATCCGATCCGGCTGGTCGGGGTGACGGTGAGCAACTTTCTCACCCCCGAGGAGCTGAACCGCCCGGTCCAGTTAGAATTTGACTTCTGAACCACCCCCGTCTCTGACGAGCAAGAAAAAATATGTATTTTTAATGTATACAGTTGTTGGCGCCACTGTATACATTCAGTATAATTAAAGCAGACAATCCGGGAGAAAGACGGTGATGCACTCGATACGACCAGAAGAACTCTATCAGATTCTGCGGCAGGATCTGGAAAATTTTGCGCCGGGAAGCAAGTTCTATTCTGTGCGCGAGATCATGAGGAAATACAGCTGCAATCTGCGGGTAGTCAACGGGGCGATTTCGAAGCTGAAGGAAAAGAAGCTGATCCATTGCGAGCCGCATGTCGGAATGTTCAACGCGATGCGGGAGAGTTCCCGGAAACGCCATCTGCTCTACCTCGCTCCGGACTGGCCGAGCCGTATGCTCCAGAAGAACAGGCTGGATCTGCAGGAGGAGGTCGCCCGGTCGAAGCACTGGTTGTTCCAGAGCCGCCTGTATGATGCGGAAAATAATCTGCCGCTGGTGCCGGCCATCGGACTTGATGCCATCTGCATCAACAAGCCGTCTGTCCTCGACAAGCGTCATTTGATGTGGTTGCAGCATATCACGCTCCCGCTGGTGCTGACGGATTGTCGGGTGGGGGATATTTCCATCAGTTCCGTCAATGTAATGGATGAGTTCGCCGGTTTTCTTCTTGCAAAGTACCTGTTCGACCGGGGACATCGGCGGATCCTGCTGTTCAATGCCGAGCCGGTCAACTCCTCCATTGTGCTGCGCAAGCAGGGTATGCGGAATTTCG
The DNA here is from genome assembly GCF_048170485.1 of Victivallis sp. Lineage (NCBI taxonomy): Bacteria > Pseudomonadati > Lentisphaerota > Lentisphaeria > Victivallales > Victivallaceae > Victivallis > Victivallis sp. Next base: position 9,301 of record NZ_DBEXAY010000040.1, read on the forward strand.
CCTCGCTTTCCGGGATCAGACTTGTTGAACTGGACTGCAAAGTGCAGCTTGGGGAGTATGCGGTGCGGAAAGCATACGAAACTTTATCCTCCTACCTGACGGAAAAACGCGACACCTTCACTGCACTGGCCGCCATGTCCTCGGGGTGCATTCCCGGCATCTATCGCGCCTTGGGCGAGAACGGTTTGAAAATCCCGGACGATGTGAGTGTCGCCGGATGCGACTACGCGGACGATTATGACTACGTCACCCCCATGTTGAGCGGCATCGGCGTGAAAGGGTCGTTTGCGGAAGCGGTGCTGAATGGCCTGGATGCAGTTCTGGACGGGAAAGTGAAATACTTCCACACCGAACTGCGTCCTTATATCATGGAAAGAAATTCGGTGGCGGCACTTTCTGCCGTTACCCGGTAACAGGGAGAAGAACCATGCGACGGAAAATGTTTACTCTGATCGAACTCCTTATCGTAATTGCCATTATCGCCATTTTGGCTGCCATGTTGCTGCCGGCGCTGAACAAGGCGAGAGAGCGGGCGCGCACGACACAATGTCTGTCTGTATTGAAACAATATGCACTGGGGTACAATCTCTACGCGGATGATTTCGATCAGCTGTTTCCCGGAATCTACAACCGGGGAACATCATATGTGCCTTGGTTCCGACTCATGATGCCGTACTTCCTGCCGGGAAGTAAGGAAAATGATGAAATCAGTGTGTTTAAGCTTCAGTGTCCCAGCGGACTTGCCAGGCGTAAAACATCCGGCAGCCTGAATCTGGTCCAGGTCAATCTGCCCAACAGTACCGGCCGGCTGATATCCCGAAAGAAGATAAAAAAACCCTCTATTACTGCGCTGAATACGGAAAGCTGGGTGAACTCATCCAACAAATATGATGCAGCTCTGGGCAGTTACTGGCCGGATCGTCCGCCGGAAGCCCGCCACAATAACGGGGTCAATATATTATTTGTCGACGGTCATGCCCGCTGGTATCCCAGCAACGGCACTTTCCGCGGCTATTCCGGCTGGCCCAACGCGCCGGAAGGGGAACTGATCTGGGAACAAAGTTCTGCCGGAGTAAAACCCTGAATCGGTTTTATGAAAATCAATCTAACCTCTGTTGTGTAAAAATGAAGAAGATCTATTTTGCTCTGCTTCTGGTTCCCCTGATTGCGGCAACCGGTGCTGAACCGCTTTATTTCGGCAACTTCCGCAGCAACGCTCCTGCCGGACTGCCGGGGGTGATCCGGACGTCGGAAACCACAGAAGGGTTTACTCTGCAATGGGAAAACAAAAGCGGCAAGCCGCTTTCCGCCTCGATTTTTCAACAGCAGTACCTGGAAGATCCGGAAAAGATTTCGTTCGATCTGAAAATCAATCGGAATTCCGGTTCTGCATGGAATATCGAACTCAAGGATACCGCCAGTGCAGTGTTCCGCAGACAGCTGAATCTACCGGAAGCGGATGGAATGTTTCATCGAATTGTCGTCCCGACTGGAGAATTCAAAAAAATCCAATCCGGGTTTCCCCGCGTTTCTCCCTCAGACGCATTGAAGGAGATCAACACGCTGACCCTCGTGGTTGCCGGGGAAAACGGGGCGGTGTTCGACGGCGAGATTCGGAATTTCCAAATCCACGCCGGGGATCGTTCCATCAAATTGTTCACCAGAGAGTTTCGCAATATTTTCGGCGAGAGCAGGAGATACGCCAGACCGATTCCCATTCGGTTCCAGGATGATCGTGTGCCGCGGGTTTTTGTGGCGGACAATACCTCGCTGTTCTGCTCTCTGCCTTTCCGAGAGGCGATTCGCCGGCTTCATCAGCAGTTCAAGGGACATCTCGGGGTTCATTTCAACGGGGGCATGCATCCCGGCGTCTCCGAAAGCGCCGCCTTTTACAACGCCCTCGGAATCAAAACCACCTTTGAAAACCACGTCACCTCCGGTTATCAGGACTATCTTACCAGCAACCGGCTCTTTCTGACCCGGGATGACGGATTTTCGATGAACGATCCGGCGAACTGGGGAAAACCGAACCGCTACTTGTGGCCCTACCACGGAATCAGCATTTTCGACGAGCGGGCGTTTCTGCCGCTGCGGGCGACGATCGATGAAATGGCGAAAAACGGGATCTCCGAATACCTGATGATCGATTACATCTGGCCGTGGCGGGGGCGCTGGGGATATGACGATGCCACACGGGAGGCGTTCCGCCGCGATCTGACCGGTGAAGATGCCGGATTGCTCTATCGCAGTTCCCCCGGAGAGAAGTACCGGAAGATCGGCTTCTTCGACTACCTCCGGCTTTTCACCGATTACCGGTATACGCCGGAATCGCTCGGGCTGAAGAGCTTTCGGGACTATTCCCCGGTGACGGAGAAGCAGGCGTCCCGCGGCAGTGTGTACGAAAAACGGAATCTTTTCCTCTTTCTGGCGCTGTACCATTACGAGTACCTGAAATTTCTGCAGAAGACCGGCCTCTATGCCAACTCGAAGGGGATCCGCATGGTGGCGGGGACCAACCCGGAGGACATCGCCAACGGAAACGATCACTATCTCTCCGCCAATCTGCAGGGGGTGGACAAACTCGGATATGAGTTCTTCGGTTCTCCCGCCGGAACCTTCGCCTGGTATCACAACATGCGCTTTTTCAGCGGTCATCTGAAAAAGATGGGCAAGGATATCTACATCATCGGCGAGATCAATAACGGCGGACATGGAAAGACCAAGTATTCCCCGGAAGCGGCTTATGCTTTCTTCTACGATCTCTCCTCCGCCGCTAAGCCGTCGGATTACAACAACCAGTATATGGAGGCCCCCTGGGACGGCCGTCTGCCCTCCACCCCTTACCATCAGGGGCGCTATGGCCACTGGGCTGCGGGCGCGTATGCGTTTCTGCAGAGTTTCCGGGAACGGCCGGAACTCCCGTCTCCCCGGCAGACTGCGGTGATCGCGAGCCGCAACATTCTGGAGTATCAGAGTGGATTTTCCAATGGAATGAAACAGGCCGGCAATCTCTCCCTCTTTCTGGATCAGCTGCATTATTCATTCGACTCCGCCGGCAAGGAGGGATTGTTCGACGGATTCTGCGATGCGGCCGACATTCTGGTGTTCAATCCGGCGGAGTCGTCGTCGATGCACTTCGCCGCCGCCAGGAAATGGCTGGACGCCGTTCCCGGACGCAGGCTGATCCTCCACTCCTCCGTTCCGTTCTCGCAGTTCAACGGCGGAGTGAATCTGAAAAAGAACGTCCGGGAGATTCTGTGGCATCCCGAAAAGAGTTATGATTGCAATCTGGAAAATCCTCTGGTGGCGAAGAACTCCATCCTGGGGCTGGAGCTTGCAGAGCGGAAGATGTGCCCGGCGCTCTCGTTCGCCGACCGGAATCGCACCTTCCGATGTGACCGCAGCGTCTATCTGCTGAAGAATCCGGGCGAAGTGCTGCTCCGGGCGGAGAACGGACTGCCGCTGGTTTCCCGCATTCCGGCGGGGAGGGGCGAGATCTTTTACATTCATGCGGAAATGCCGCTGGACCGTGCTCCGGAATTCAGCCGGGCGCTGGTGGACTTCACCATGCGGGTGGCCGGGGAGAGGCCAGAATGCGAAGCGGATCCGAAGGCGGGGGTGCATCTTTACGACGTTCCCGGCGGCCGTGCTCTCGTCCTGTGGGATACCCCGTCGCTGACCGCAATGGAGAAAGAACAGTATTTTCAGCGTAAAATTCTGCCGGAAAGCCGGACGGTCCGCGTCTCCGCCGAACCGGAGACCGAATATCTGGTATTTCACTTTTACGATCTTCGCCGGGAGATGCAGAGGAGTTCCCGGGAGGGATTCATCGAGCTGAAATCGAACGCCAGCTGTGACATCATCTATTTCGGCCGGGATTCCGCCGCATTCCGGGAGACGCTGAACCAGCTGCAGAGTACTGCGCGGAAAGTACAGGCGCTTAATCCGGAAAATCTGATGCGCGACATTCGTGAAAACGGCCGGGAGCTTCTGGTCAACAATGGATTTGAAGAGGGGGCTGCCCGTCCGGATTTCTGGAATTCATTCGCTTCGAGGCAGTATATCAACGCCGGGAAGCCGGGGGAAGAGGTCCACCGCGGGAAGGCGTCGGTCGTGCTGAACTCCCCGGATGGGAACGACTGCCGCTGGTATTCCGGGGCCGTGGCAGTGACGCCTGGCTCCCCCTGCCTGCTGTCCGCTTGGGTGAAGACGGAGAATTTCGACGCTGATGACGTGGTTCAGCTCCGGATAGAACGGCTTCGGGACAAACAGTACATCGGCATGTTTGCTGCTCCCGGTCAGCGGGGGAACGGCTCCTGGCGGAAAATGGAGCTGCTGTTTGTTCCCGATACGGCGGAAATTCGGGTCCTGCTGGTCGCCGGTTACGGGGAAAATCGGAAGAGTCCCGCCGCGGCGAAAGCATATTTCGACGACGTTTCACTCAAGATGCTGGAGCAGAAATAATACCACCGTTTCCGGAGAATCCGCCATTTTCGGTTGAATAACGGAGAAATGGCGGGAAAGTGACGGAGCATTCCGTTACTTTTTCAGACGCTTCTGAATTTCCGCCGGCAGGTAGAGCCAGTTTTTGGCGTCGCGTTCTCCGGTACTGCCGTGGAAGTTGTCGTAGTCGCCCATCACCGGCATCGAAAAGTCGAGAATCCGAAGCGTCTTCTCATCCATCTTCTGCCCGTTGGCGAGCGTGTTCCAGTCGTAGCTGCCGCCGCGGCGCTCCGCATACTCCGCGTCGGAGGGGCAGCGGAACAGATCTTCGCTGCCGGATAAATTCGGCAGCAGCACCTCGCGGATCGTCGGTCCGGCCGCCGGATCCTGCGACCCGCAGCAGGTCGGCAGGCAGAAGCGGTTCGCCTGTCCGTACAGTTCCAGCCCGGCGCCGATCTGCTTGAGATTGCTCAGACAGCCGGCCCGGCGCGCCGTCTCCCGCGCCCGCCCGGCCGCCGGGATGAGCAACCCCGCGAGAAGGGCGATGATTCCGATCGTGATCAGGAGTTCCACCAGGGTGAACGAGTATCTTTTCATAGTTTCTCCAGCATTTTCTTCCAGATTTTAAAGGTGGGGCCAAGCTGTTCCCGATCCTGCGGCGAGAGCCGGTTAGTCGCGGTGTTGACCGCGCGGTCGAAGGAGGCGCGCCCCCCCTCGCTGCTCATCAGCAGTGCCAGCGCCTTTTGCTGCTGTTCCCGCGGCAGGCGGCGGAAGTAGGCGAGCGTCTTTTCGGCATCCTCGCGCAGCAGCCGGGCGCGCTCCGGCTTCTCCTCCGGCGGCAGCGCGGCGAAATCCTGCAGCAACCGGTCGATCGAGCCGGCGATCGCGTCGATGATCACCGCATTGCGCCGCTCGGCGGGCACCTGTTGCGCGTTTCGGAAACTGCGGCGGAGCTGGTCGAGCCGCCCCAGCGTCGACTGGGTTGGATCGAAGGCGTTTTCGAAATTCCGTTTGATTCGCTCCTCAGGCGGGAGTTTCGCTTCTGCGGCGGCTTCGGCGGTGCAATACCAGACGACCGCGCCGAGTGTCGCCAAAACCAGCAGGAACAGCACTGCGGCGAAAATCCAGAGTTTTTTTCTGCCGGATTTCATCGTTTTATCGCATTCTCCGGTTGAATTTTCCCCATTCGGGATACATTATATCTCCGGACTGGACAAATCAAGATCATCCGGAGAATTTTTTAAAAAATCTGCGGCCCGGCTCCGTCGTTCGAGCCGATTCACGCAGGAAGGAGTTGCAATGATAAGAGTCGATTCTCAGCCGCTGTACGACGCCCTCTGCCCGGAGTGGAAACTTGCCCCCGTTCCGGAGCCGGAAGAGCGCCTCTCCATAGTCCCGCTCTCTTCGCCGGTGGTCGCCCCGGGGGAGCCGGTCACCTTCGGCGTCTCGCTTCTGCGGCACGGGAAACCGGTCTCCGGAATCGGTCTCAAATGCAAAATGGAGCGTGAATTCCACGAGCCGGTGGAGTTTCCGCTGCCGACCCGCTCCTATCCGGTGGAGGTGACGACCGATCTGGAGCGGCCGGGATTTGTCCGGCTCGAGGCGAGGTACGGCGAACTCTCCGCCGCCTGCGGCGGCGCCGTCGCTCCGTTCGAAATCGCCGGTCTGCCCGATGTGCCCGGTTTCGACGAGTTCTGGCAGCGGCAGCTCGCTTTGCTCCGTTCCGTGCCGATGAAGGTGCTGAAAATGGAGGAGATCGCGCCGGTTCTGCCGGAGTACGCCGACCGGGTCCGCTGTTTCGACCTGCGGATCGCCTGCGCCGGAGCGAAACCGGTCTCGGCCATCCTCGCGATGCCGCGCAACGCCGCGCCGCGGAGCTGCCCGGGCTACGCCTTCTTCCACGGCGCCGGGGTGCGCAGTGCCTTTCAGCCGCTCACCTGGGCCGCTCACGGCCTGATCGCGCTGAACGTCAACGCCCATGGCATCGAAAACAATCAGCCGCCGGAATACTATCAGGAGCTCGAAAAAGGCGAGCTGGCCGATTACGCCCGCCGCCCGGTGCTGGAAGGAGAGGCGTCGCCGTTCCGCGACATGTTTCTGCGGGTGTTGCGCGCACTCGAGTTCCTCAGGAGCCTGCCGGAGTGGGACGGGAAGAATCTCGCCGTCCACGGCGGCAGTCAGGGCGGACTCCAGTCGCTGGCGGCGACCGCCTTCGATCCCGCGGTCACCGTCGGGCTCTTCAACGCACCCGCCGGATGCGATCAGCTCGGCGTGCTGGTCGGGCGCGCGGCATCGTGGCCGGGCGCGGTGAGCTTTCACCCGGTCTCGCCGGAGGCAAACCGGTGCGCCGCCCTTTTCGACGGCGTCTCTCTCGCCCGCCGCTCGCGCGCCAAGGCCTATTTCACGGTCGGATTTTCCGATCCCGCCGCCGTGCCCTCCTCGGTCTACGCGGCGTTCAACGCCTACGGCGGGGCGGAGAAGGAGATCATGGACTTCCCCGACTGCGGCCACGCGGGCGCGGTCTTCTGGGCCGGGGAGGCGGAACTGCTCCGGGAGTTGAAGCGGGAGTGACCCCGGGACTGCGTCACTCGCCGATGATCTTGATCAGCACCCGCTTGGAGCGTTTGCCGTCGAATTCCCCGTAGAAGATCTGTTCCCAGGGGCCGAAATCCAGTTTGCCGTTTGTGACGGCGACCACCACTTCGCGCCCCATGATCTGCCGCTTCATATGCGCGTCGGCATTGTCCTCATAGCCGTTGTGAGCGTACTGGTCGTAGGGTTTCTCCGGCGCGAGACGCTCCAGCCACCGCTCGAAGTCGGCGTGCAGCCCCGATTCGTCGTCGTTGATGAACACCGACGCGGTGATGTGCATGGCGTTGCAGAGCACCAGCCCTTCGCGGATGCCCGACTCCTTCAGCGCGGTCTCCACCTCGTGGGTGATGTTGAGAAAGCCGCGGCGATACGGCAGATTGAAACAGAGCTCCTTGCGGTACGATTTCATGAGAGGCCTCCAAGGTTGCGGGTTGTCAACGGAAAAGGATTCCGGCGTAGTCCACGACGTGGGAGTAGTCGCCGGTCACCTCGCCGGAGTCGGCCATCGAGACGATCTCCCCGGAGATCTTCCGCTCCGGGTCGACCCGGTCGAGCAGCGCAAGGTAGAGCGCGATCGGATTCGCGCCGCAGATCGTCGCGCCGGTGCGCCCGAGAAAACGGCAGAATTCGTCGAGGTCGCGCGCCGCAATCCGTTCCGCCGCCTCCCGGTCCAGCCGGTTCAGCTCCTCCGGCGTCGCGCTCTCTCCGAACGGCGTGTAGCGGAAGTTCTCGCCGTAGTGGGTGAAATCTGAACTGATGATCCACAGCGTCTCCGGCGAGTCGATGGCGGCGAACATCTTCGCGAGCGGTTCCAGATCGGCCGGGGCGATTCCGCCCACCACCAGCGGCAGGATCTCCGGTGACCCGAGAAAGTACTGGATCAGCGGGAACTCCACTTCGAGCGAATGCTCCTGCGTATGCGCCGCGTCGGAGATCTGAAAGAGCGGATTGCCGGATTCTTCGAGCTTCTCCTGCAATGCGAGCGCGGTGGAGAGGTCGCCGAACGGCGTCCGCCACGAGGTGTAGGTCGAACCCGCCACCCCGTGAAATCCCACATAGTGCGAGGGGCCGAGCAGTACCACATTGCGGTAGCTGCCGTGCCGCGCCTCCCGCATCGTCTCCATCGCCACGCCGAGCGAGAAAAGGTAGCCGGCGTGCGGCAGAATGCAGCCGCGCACCGGCGTGGTCCGGGCGTCCGCGGCCGGCGGCGGCAACTGCGCCTCGGTTTCCGCCATTCTCCGGCGCAGGTCCAGCGCCTCTCCCTCGTAGAAGCGGCCGGCGACGGCCGCCCGGCGGATTTTCTGCTGATCGCGGATCGGCATGGCGTGCTCCTTTCCGGATGATTTGGGTCAGCGGTCGATGCTGGATTCCGCCAGAAATTCGTAGATGCGGGCCGAGAGCGAATTCTGCTGGATGCGGATGATCTTCATCTCCCGCTCGACGCTCTCCGGCGAATCGGAGGCGTGCGCGGTGTTCACCATGATGTTGCTGCCGAAGTCCCGGCGGACGGTTCCTCCGGGCGCCTTCGAGGGATCGGTCGGCCCGAGCACCGAACGGATCTTGCTGATGGCGTCGGGGCCTTCGTAGATCAGAACGAGGCATTTGGCCTGACTGTTCTGCTGCTGGCGTTCGATTTCGTTGCAGTTCTCCGGGCGTTTGCCGGACATGAATTCGATCAACTGTGAGAACTGGTCGTCGGCGTAGGGAATGCCGACCGACTCCACCAGCTCCGGCAGCGAAGCGTCGGGCAGCTTGACCTTGAAATTCTCTTCGAGCAGGTGGCGGGCGCGCTCGGCGATCTTCGGCGCGAGCTTCGAGCGGAGCGCATTCTGGACCGGGCCGTAGAATTCGAGCGCGTCATTGACGCTCATGCGGTGAACCTTGCACCCGACAATCCGCAGGCCGGTGCGGCTGAGCATGTCGATGATGTTCCCCGGCCGGCTGGAGGGGCAGCGCCAGTTGTCCGGCTTGATGATGACCAGCGTGCGCTCGTCTCCGGGGGCCGAACCGAGGGAGTTGTCGATGAGGTTCGGCGAGGCGGCGGCGAAGTCGGCGAACAGCCGGAGCTTGACCAGCGCCTCCTTCATGTTCGGCGGCGTGAGCACCGCCGGTTCGAAGTAGCGCACGACCGAGGGGTTCTCCTTGTCCTTGACCAGGTCGGCGTAGGTGTCGCGGAGCGTCTCGCCGGCTCCGGGATTGCGCGGCGAATAGGGCGAGAGACGGCCGGTGATCTCCGAGAGTTTGCGGCAGGCGTCCTCGCCGCGGAAGAGCAGCATCAGCGCCCGTTCCCGGCTGCCGTCCTCGCGGGGCGGGAAATTTTCCAGAACATAGTTGGCCAGCAGTTTGCCGCTCTCCGAGGAGATGTGGCTGGCGGCGTCCTCCAGACTGCGCGCGTATTTCTCCGCCATCTCCCGGGTGAAGGAGAGCATCTGGGCGCCGATGAATTCCAGGTCGGTGCGGGACATCAGGCGGGCGATGATGCCGCCGGTACGGGATTTGAGCAGACTGTAGGGGGTAATAATAATGTAAGATAACTCGATGGCCATGATATTCCCTTCCCTGTGTATGAAAACGACTGCACCGGTTTCCCGTCCGGCGCCGCTCTCGAATAAGGATAATCAGTTAATATAGCGCACTTTCGCAATCCGGCAAGAGAGGAGAGGGGAAAAATGTGAATTTTTATTCAGGAAACCCTATGCTTTCCCGGTGTGGCGGATGAGCACGATGGTCTGGTCGTCGTTCTGTTCCGCCTCGAACGAGGCGACTTCGTCGAGGACGCGGTCCATGATCGCCTGCGAGGTCCCGCCGAGCTCGCAGGAGCGGCGGAACACCTTCGTGAGACGGTGCACCCCGAACTCCTCCGCGTCGCGGTTCAGCGCTTCGGAGAGGCCGTCCGAAAACATCATCAGCGCCGTTCCCGGTTCGAAGCTCATGCAGAAGGTGTCGAATGAGGCGAATTCATCGGGCAGAATGCCGAGTGCGGTGCCGTCCGGCGAAACCGTGCGGATGTGGCCGTGAATGTAGGAGATTAGATCGGTGTGTCCGGCACGGCCGAATTCGATGAGCGAGTTGCTGCGGTCCAGCAGGCAGCAGCCGAGGGTGATGAACCGGTCCGCATCGGTGTCGCGGTGGAGCTTGTTGTTGATCTCCTTGAGGAAATCGCTGAGGGTGGTGAAGTTGTCCGCCAGACTCCGGGCGAAACTGCGGGCCATGGCGGTGAGCATGCAGGCGGGAATCCCTTTGCCGCAGGCGTCGCCGATGATGACCAGCAGCCGGTTCTCGTCGATCTCCACGAAGTCGTAGAAGTCGCCGTTCACCTCCTTGGCCGAGCGGGTGTAGGCGTCGATGGAGAACTGATCCCACGCCGGGAACGCGTGCGGCAGCAGCGAAAGCTGCAGATGGCGGGCGAACTCCAGCTCCTGGTCGATCCGCTCCCGGCGGCTGATCTCGCTGTAAACCTGCATCAGATTCTGCACCATCAGCACCTGCCCGGAGAGCAGTTTCAGCCGGCTGAACTGCTGCTCGGAGAAGGGGCGCCCCGGCTGCAGCCGGTTGGTCGCCGCGCAGACCGCGCCCACCATGATGCCGTCGCGCAGCAGCGGAATGGCCATGACGCTGCCCAGGTGGGCGTTGTCCGGATATTCGCTGAACCGCTCGTCGGCCGAGGCATCCGGAACCAGCTCCGGCTGGCGCGAGAGGATCATTCCGCCGAGAAATCCCTGCCCCGGCGCAATCCGTTCGCGCCGCAACGCTTCGAACAGGTGGTGCTGGCGGGTGAAAAGCAGCTTGTTCGTGCTGTGAACCAGCGGATAGGTGCCGCAGACGCCGACCGCGCGCAGTTCGTCATCCGCGAGTTCGTAGATGGCGACCGCCTCCGCGTCGGTCTGTTCGCTGACGTGGCGGGCGGCCGCGTGCATGGCCCCCGCCACCCCTTCGTCCCCCTGCAGTCCGGTGGAGAAGCGCATCAGGAAGTTGGTGATCTCCCTCCGCCGCTCGTTGGATTCATCGAGCCGGCGCGCCAGCAGTTTCGAACGGTGAAAAAAGTGCAATGCAACTCCCCCGAGGGGGAGCAGCACCAGCAGCAGAATTGCGATGAGCCAACCTGTCATTTTTCCCGTCCTTCATTCCCGGGAAGGCGGCGCGCCCGCCCGGGAGGTTTGGTTGAAACCGGAGCTTACCGGCCGGCCTGATACTCCTGCAGCGACTTCGGCGAAGAGTCGCCGTGGAGCGCTTCGCGGATTCCGGCCGCGGAGGCCTTCGCCGCCGCGATCGTCGTCATGTACGGGATCTTGTACTGAATCGCCAGCATGCGGATGCAGCTGTCGTCGATCTTGCCCAGCCGCCCGATCGGCGTGTTGATGATCAGCGCGACCTCGCGGTTCTTGATCAGGTCGGCGACGTTCGGACGCCCTTCGTTGAGCTTCTTGACCTCCGAGTGCGGAATGCCGTTTTCGGCGAGGAACTTCGCGGTTCCTTCGGTCGCGACCAGCTTGAAGCCGAGCTCATGCAGCGTCTTCACGATCGGCAGCAGGTACTTGCGCTCCCGCTCCGAAACCGAGACCAGCACCGTCCCCTTGAGCGGCAGCCGCGAACCGGCCGCCTGCTGCGCCTTGAAGTAGGCCATGCCGAAGGTCGGCGCCAGCCCCATCACTTCGCCGGTGGCGCGCATCTCCGGGCCGAGCACCGGGTCGACCTCCGGGAACATGTTGAAGGGGAAGACCGCCTCCTTCACGCCGAAGTAGGTCTGCGGATGCGGCTTGAGAATGTCCTTGTATTCCGAGAGCGAGTGGCCGAGCATCAGGTAGGTGGCGATCCGCGCCAGCGGCATGCCGGTCACCTTGGAGACCACCGGAACCGTCCGCGAAGCGCGCGGATTCGCTTCGATGATCCAGACCTGATCCTCGCAGACCGCGAACTGCACGTTCAGAATTCCCTTGACCCGGAAGTCGCGGGCGATGGCCGCCGCCTGCTCCTCGATCTTGTCGAGGTACTTCTTCGCCAGCGTCACCGGCGGAATCGAACAGGCCGAGTCGCCGGAGTGGATTCCGGCCAGCTCGATGTGCTCCATCACCGAGGCGACGAAGGTGTCCTTGCCGTCGGAGATGGCGTCGACTTCGCATTCGATCGCGTTGTCGAGGAAGCGGTCGATCAGCATCGGATATTCCGGGCTCACCTGAATCGCTTCGATCGCGTAACGGGTCAGCATCGCCTCATCGTAGAGCACTGCCATGCCGCGGCCGCCCAGCACGAACGAGGGACGGACCATCACCGGGTAGCCGATCTTGCGGCCGAGGGCGACCGCCTCTTCGAGCGAACGGGCGGTGCCGCTCTCCGGCTGGCGGATTCCGAGCGCGATCATCCGTTCACGGAAGTATTCACGGTCCTCGGCGAGCCGGATTCCTTCCGGCTGGGTGCCGATGATCTTGACGCCGGCGTCCTTGAGCTCCTGAGCGATGTTGAGCGGGGTCTGGCCGCCGAACTGCACGATCACCCCTTCGGGCTTCTCCTTGGCGTAGATCGCCAGCACATCCTCGGTGGTCAGCGGCTCGAAGTAGAGCTTGTCGCTGGTGTCGTAGTCGGTGGAGACGGTTTCGGGGTTGCAGTTGACCAGCACCGATTCGTAGCCCGCGTCGCGCAGCGCGAAGGCGGCGTGGACGCAGGTGTAGTCGAATTCGATCCCCTGGCCGATCCGGTTCGGTCCGCCGCCGAGCACCATGATCTTGCGGTTGCCGGAGACCGGAACCTCGTCCGGCGCGCCGGAGTAGGTGGAGTAGTAGTAGTCGGCGTTTTCGACGCCGCTGACCGGAACCCGGCAGTAGGTGGCGACGCAGCCGAGGGCGATGCGGCTCTCGCGGACCTCTTTCTCCGGCACGCCGAAGAGACGGCCGAGATATTTGTCGGAGAAGCCGGACTTTTTCGCTTCGATCAGCAGCTCATCGGGCAGCGCCATCCAGGTGTAGCCGGCGAGCTTGAGTTCGAAGTCGGCCAGCTCCTTGATCTGAGTGAGGAAGTACTCGGTGATCTTGGTGAGGTTGCGCGCCTCGGCGACGGTCAGCCCCTTCTTGAACGCCTCGTAGAGCTGGAAATAGCGTTCGCTCGACGGCGTGGCCACCAGCGGAATCAGCTCTTCGAGCGAAAGTTTTTCGATCTTCTTGACCAGCCCGAGCCCGCTGCGGCCGATCTCCAGCGAACGGATCGCCTTCTGGAAGGCCTCCTTGAAGCTCTTGCCGATGCTCATGACCTCGCCGACCGCCTTCATCTGGGTGCCGAGGTGGTCCTTGGCCTGCGGGAACTTTTCAAACGCCCAGCGGGCGAACTTGACGACCACGTAATCGCCGGAGGGGGTGTACTTGTCGAGCGATCCGTCGCGCCAGTAGGGCAGCTCGTCGAGGGTGACGCCGGTGGCGAGCTTGGTGGAGACCTGAGCGATCGGGAAGCCGGTCGCCTTGGAGGCGAGGGCGCTGGAGCGCGAGGTGCGCGGATTGATTTCGATGACGATGATCCGGTTGTCCTCCCGGTTGTGGGCGAACTGGACGTTGCACCCGCCGGTGACGCCGATGGCGTCGATGATCCGGTAGCTGTACTCCTGAAGCTTCTTCTGCACCGATTCCGGCACGGTGAGCATCGGGGCGACGCAGAAGCTGTCGCCGGTGTGGATGCCCATCGGGTCGACGTTTTCGATGAAGCAGACGGTGATCTTGTTGCCCTTCTCGTCGCGGACGACTTCGAGTTCGAGCTCCTCCCAGCCGAGCACGCACTCTTCGACCAGCACCTGGCCGATCAGCGAGGCGGCGAGGCCGCGGGCGACCACTTCACGCAGCTCTTCGACGTTGTAGACGATGCCGCCGCCGGTGCCGCCCATGGTGTAGGCGGGGCGGAGGACGACCGGGTAGCCGAGTTCGGCGGCGATCTTCTCGGCCTCTTCGACCGAGTAGCTCGGTTCGGATTTTGCCATCGGCACGCCGAGCATGTCCATGGTCTTCTTGAATTCGATGCGGTCTTCGCCGCGCTTGATCGCGTTGAGGTCGACGCCGATGACCTTGACGTGGTACTTGTCGAGGATTCCGGCATCCTGGAGGGAGATCGCGAGGTTGAGCGCGGTCTGGCCGCCGAGGTTGGGCAGCAGGGCGTCGGGTCTCTCGCGTTCGATGATCTTTTCGACGCTGTCGACGGTCAAGGGTTCGATGTAGGTGTGATCGGCCATGCCGGGGTCGGTCATGATGGTGGCGGGGTTGGAGTTGGCCAGCACCACTTCGTACCCCTCTTCGCGCAGCGCCTTGCACGCCTGGGTTCCGGAGTAGTCGAATTCACACGCCTGTCCGATGATGATCGGTCCGGAACCGATAATCAGGATCTTCTTCACATCTTCCCGCTTCGCCATAAAAAATACCTTTCCTGCCTGTTTCAAATCGAGAATCCCGGCTCTGCGAACAAACCGGTCGTGGACAAACCGGGATGTAATATATCACGTAAGAAGAACCAAGTCAAAGAAAATCTCCCGTAAACCCGGAAAATCCCGCAGAAGAGATGAAAATTCCTCGGTTTTTTTGTCGAATGAGCTTGAATTTTTCTCAACATGGGTTATTTTAAAGACCGTTGCCGATCGCATATGGATGCGGGGGAGTAGCTCAACTGGTTAGAGTACCACCCTGTCACGGTGGATGTTGCGGGTTCGAGTCCCGTCTCTCTCGCCATTTTTTCAAATGGCTGCATCCGGGCGGCGGTACTGCGTTTCTGAATAGAACGCGGGGGAGTAGCTCAACTGGTTAGAGTACCACCCTGTCACGGTGGATGTTGCGGGTTCGAGTCCCGTCTCTCTCGCCATTTTTTTTACCCCTCAACCAAAAGGCGGCAGCAGGATGGACAACGTCAGCAATGGCCCGGTGACCCCTGAAGAAGAGGCGAAGGGAGAAGCGCTTCCGACGCGTGATGAGTGCAATCTGGCGGTGCTCTGTCAGCTGTTGCAGTTCGCCGGGATGATCTGTCCCTTCGGCAATCTGCTTGCGCCGCTGATCCTCTGGCTGCTGAAGCGGAAGGAGTCCGCGTTTCTTGACGAGGTCGGCAAAGAGGTGGTCAATTTTCAGATCTCCCTGATCGTCTACTCCTTTGTCTGCGGTCTCCTGCTCTTCGTCGTCATCGGGTTTCCGCTGCTGGCCATGCTCGGAATCTGGGCGCTGATTTTGATTGTCCTTGCCACGAAAAAGGCGTCGGAGGGGCGGGTTTTCCGGTTCCCCTGGATCTTCCGTCTGATTCGCTGAAACGAGACGCTGTCCGGTCCCGGGTCAATCCTTTCTGCTTTTCGGTTGAATATTCCGGAAAAAATCCGCTTTGTCGCGGATTCCCCCTTGAATTTTGCCGTTTTCAGCATAGATTACCATTGGAAAATTTTATCAGAGGCAACCAACCTTACTGGAAAGGCGTGAAAAATGCGAAAAAATTTTACCCTTATTGAACTCCTCGTCGTGATCGCGATCATCGCGATTCTCGCCGGTATGCTGCTGCCTGCGCTGAACAACGCCCGGGCGACCGCGAACCGCACCGACTGCATCAACAACTACAAACAGCTGATGACCGGTGCATTGCTCTACGCCAATGACAACGAGAACATGCTGGTCTATCAGACCGGTGAAGGCAATTACGCGAGAATCCTGACCGGGAACAAATCCGGTACTACCAGGTCGCAGGAGTATGTACCGGGCAAGATCATGCTCTGTAAATTGAATAAGAAGGACTTCGACAGTTACGACGAGGTCGCCGGCATGCTTGATGCGTCGGGCACAGGAAAAACTTCATGGTACTCGGCAAATTACAGGACGCATGGTCGATTCCGTTCAGCAGGAGCAACGGCGAACTGCATGGCTTATGTTCTGGAGAAAATGAAATCCCCCAGTGAACTGGTTATGTATGCGGATACTTACAAGCTAAACGATGATGGAGACCCGGTCCAGTACTGGAGTTTCATTCCAAACACTGAAGCCACTGGTAGCGCGCGTGTGACGTTGATCCATGGCAACATGACGGTGGCGGCGTTCCCCGACGGCCGGGCCGAAGCGCTGAATGAAAGACAGTTGCAGGCGCTGGGATTTACCAGCCTTCGGGACAACAATCTGGACGAGCTCAATTTCGGGACTGCCTCAACGGAGGCTGCCGGGGAGTAATTTCCGTAATTTGTGATGATTCACTCCGGCCGGGGTCTGCCTGACCGGAGTTTTTTTTAATTGTGAAATGAGAATTTTCCGGCACGGTTGCTGAGATTTCGTGTCGTGAGTGTGTGAAGGAGGCGAAGATGAAATTCTGGTTGCGGCTGTTGTTCATTCCGCTGCTGGCGGTGCTGTGGTGTGCCGCCGGGTGTGCGGTTCTCCCGGAGACCACGGCGGAGGTGCGTGCCCTGCAGGCCGCAGTGGAGCCCGATTACGCGAAGCCGGAGAGCTGGGCGGTGCCGCTGCCGGAAAATCCGTCGGCACTCCCGGTGGACGTCTTCTACGTCTACCCGACCGTCTTCGTCGACGCGGCGCACCCGGTGATGGACATCGCGGTCCCGGCGCTGCGTCACCGCGGCGAACTGATCTCCGGAGAGCACACGATGATGTTCCGGGGGAAGTTCAATATCTTCGCTCCTCACTACCGGCAGGCGGAGCTGAACCGGGCGTTGCGCGGCCTTTCCGCTTCGCCGCAGGATCTTTCGTCGATGGAGCCGGGGCTGGAGGACATCCGCCGGGCGTTCCGCCACTATCTGGAACACCGGAACAACGGCCGCCCGTTCCTTCTGATGGGGCACAGCCAGGGGGCGATGGCGGTGCTGGATCTGCTGAAAAACGAACTTCCGCCCGATTCGCCGGCGCTGAAACAGCTGGTCGCGGCCTACGTGATCGGCTGGCCGGTGACGAAGGAGGATCTGGAGGCGTATCCGCAGCTTCGGATGGCGCGCGGCGAGCGCGATACCGGCGTAGTGGTTTCGTGGAACACCGAGTCGCCCGGCGCGGAACAGTCAATCTTCTGCGGCGGTGTCGCCATCAATCCGCTGAACTGGCGCACCGATGAACAGCCGGCGCCGAAGGAGGCGAACCGCGGTGCGGTCTTCTTCCGTCCGGACGGCAGTGTCGCTTTGGAGCGGCCCGGTTTCTGCGGCGGTGCACTCGATCTCGAACGCGGCACGATGGTGGTCGATCTGGAGTCGCCGCAGAAGTACGAGGCGGAGTTTTTTCCCCGCGGCGTGCTGCACATGGGGGATGTCCTCTTCTTCTACCGGAACATCGCCGAGAACGCCGCAAAGCGCGCGGAAACGTTTCTGAACCTGCGTCACTGAGCTGCGTCGCGCTGCCGGAAGCGGCGCGGCGAACAGCCGAACTTGCGGCGGAACTGGCGGGAAAAGTAGTTGCTGTCGTGGAATCCGCACCGTTCCGCCACATCGGCCACCGGCAGGGTGCTGCTGCGCAGCAGGTGGGCCGCCTTTTCCAGCCGGAGCGAGAGCAGCCAGGCGACCGGGGGTTCCCCGATGATCCGCCGGAACTGCTGGCGGAAGCCGCCGACGGAAAATCCGCTCGCTTCGGCCATGCTGCGGAGCGACCACTCTTCGGCGAAGGAGCGGTCGAGTTCCCGGACCATTCCATGGATTTTCCCCGCGGCGTCTCCGGATTGCACGGCGGCGTTTTTCTTCGCGTGCCGGCAGATCAGCGTCAGGAGTTTCAGCGCGTTGCCGAGCACCATCAGCCGGGCGCCGGAGCGGTTCTCCTTTTCTTCCAGCAGAATTTCATCGAGCAGTTCGGTGATCTGGAAGAAGAGTCGCTGATCGAAGTGGCGGATTTCGAAGGAGCGCGGTTTCGGCGAGGAGGCGTTGGGCAGTCCGAGATAGGCTTCGATCTCGATCGCGCCCTGGAATTCGGCCAGCAGCTGGGCGAAGAAGTGGCGGGAAAACAGGATATTGTAGATCCCGAGCTTTCGCGCCTCCGCGTAGTAGTGGGTTTCGCCGGGGAGGATGAGGAAGACGTCGCCGGGGCCGATCCGGTTTTTGGCGCCGCCGAAGCCGTGGGAGGCGTTCCCTTCGCGGACCACCACCAGCTCATAGTAGTCGTCGTGGGAGTGGGAATTTCTCACGTCGGTCTCCCGGTCATGGACACAGTAGAGCACCTGAAATTCGAAATCCTGCCAGTTGAGTTTGGTTTTCAGGAGATTCACGGGAAGGCCTCCGCCCGGGGTTCGCTTGATCCGCTTCAAAATAGCCCGTCCGGATTCCTCTGTCAACCGCACTTCCCGGCATTACAAAAAAATAATGGAAAAAAGAGAAAAATCCATTTGAAAGAACAGGGGAACGGGGAAATGTTATCCGGTGTGAAACTGTTCGATCGAGCCGGAGGTGCGGAATGAAACGTGGATGGAGAATCTGGCCGTGCACGGCTGTGCTGGCCGCCGGACTCCTCCTGCCGGCCTCCGCGGCGGAACGGCGGCTCTCCGTGCCGGAAACGGGGAGGGCGCAATCGCATCCGCAATACCTGGTCGAGGCGGAGTGCCACATGGAGACCCCCGATTTCCGGCTGACCGATTCCCTGCGCACAGAGCGCCCGGCGAAAGTGCTGCTGCGCCGCGGTTCGCTGGTGCGCTTCGTCTTCAACGCGAAACCGGGGGAGAGTTTCCGGCTGGAGGAGGGGAAAAAGCCCGTCGACGCGGCGAGCGACTGGCTCCCCGCCTCCGGGGTGATCCGGAGCGTCTACCGGGTCAAGTACCGGCAGGTTCCGAACCGGAAGGCGTTCGAACGGCTGCTCGACGAGGCCGAACCGCGCGGCGCGGTGGTCGAGAAGCGGATCTACTCCGGCTGGAATCCGCTCGGGCCGAATCCGGGCAGTCTGCACGTGTTCGAAGGGGTGCTGCGGATCGCCCGGCCGGGCCGCTACACCTTCTGCACCGCCTCCACCGACGCCTCCTTTCTGGAGATCGACGGCAAGCCGGTCGTCGCCTGGCCGGGGAACCACGACGTCTGGGGCGGACTGCGCGGCGAACGGGCCGGAACGGTCGAACTCGCCGCAGGGGAGCACCGCATCACCTATCTGCACGCCAATTCGCGCTGGAGCTGTTATTCGCTGGCGGGGTGGCGCACCCCGGGCAGTGAAAAGAAGTTTTCGCCGATTCCGGAGAGCGCCTACACCCCGACGCTCCGGGCGAAGGTGGGCCCCCGGCTGGATGAGTACGGGCGGAAGATTCCCGATTTCGGCTGGCAATTGGAGGAGATGCTCACCGAGGAGGGTCAGAAGCTCCAGCTCTACTTCGTCTCGCTTTCTCCGCAGGTCGGCACCGAAATCCGTTCGGTCGACTGGGGCGACGGCACCGGCGAAGGGAAGACGCTCACGCACGCCTACTTCAAGCCGGGCGATTACGTTGTTTCGGTTCGAACCGCCGACGGGAAGAAGATCTCCCACCGGGTGGAGCTGAGTTATCGGTACGGGCAGTCATTGCCGAAGCCGGGGCGCGAAGCGGAGATTCTCCGCACCGCGCTGGCGCAGGAGGCGGAGACCGGGCTTCAGGAAGGGGGATACCGCTACTTGAGCGAGGCGCTCCGCCGGGCGAAGCTGGCGAAGGAGAGCCGGGAGTTCTACGAGACGATGATCCGCAATCAGGACAAGGTCGAGCCGGAGGTGCTCTTCCGCCACTACGAGGCGACCCGGCTCGACGAACAGCGGCGTTCCGAAGCGTTCGATACCGCGGCGGCGGAACTGCGGAACCTGATCGCCCGGCTCCGGGCGCCGTCGGAACTCAACACCGCCCGGCTGGCGCTGGCGGAACTGCTCTTCTACGGCTCCGGCCGGACCGACGCCGCGGCGGAGGTGTTTGCGACGGTGGAGCGCTCCGCATTGCCGAAGGCGCGGGTGCGTTCGTACGAACTGCTCGAAGTGGATCTTGCCGCAATGAGGGAGGGGCGTGCCGCGGCGGAAGCGCTCGCTGCGAAGATCGCCTCGCCGTCGGATCGGTACGACCGGCGGCAGCTGCTCCGGCTGGATGGAATCAAGCTGGCGATCCGCAACGCGATCGTGCTCGGGAAGTTTGCCGACGGGATGCGCTACGCCGAACAGCTGGAGGAACAGCGTCCGGCGGTCCGCCTGGCGCCGGACTATCTGCAGCTCAAGAGCCGTCTGGAGGCGGGGCTGGGCCGTCCCCGTTCAGCGGCGCGGCTGCTGGAGCTGGCGCGGAGTCTCGCGCCGGAGGATGAGGAACTGCGCGCGGAGATCGCGCTGGAACTGGGCCGCTTCTACGCCGGGCGCGGCGAGACCGCCGCGGCGATTGCGGCATGGAAAGAGGTGCTCGACGCCGCGCCCCGCTCCCGTTCCGCGGTGACGGCGGCGCGTTTGTTGAAGGAGATTCGTCAAAAGGAGGTGGAGCGATGAGATGCGTTCTGCGATATTGTGGAATTCTGCTGGCGGCCGCGCTGGCGGCGGGGGCCGCCTCGCCGGAGGAGGACGCCTTTCTGCGTCCGGTCGGCCGGCCTCCGGCGGCCAAGGCACAGCGCCGTCAGGCCGGGGAATCTCTGCCGCCGCTGCCGTTGCCGGCGACGCCGTTGCGCCGTTCGGAGAAGAAGCATCCGCCGGCGCCGACGACGTTGATCGGCAAGGTGATCTGGGGCGGCTACCTCGACTACACCTGGCCGAACGGGGTGGTGACCCGGGTGTTCGACTGGAACATGGTTCCGGCGGACGCACAGCAGCTGCTCCGCCAGCTCAAGGCGCGCAGCGGGCTGGAGTATCGGGCGTCGTCGCTCGACCTCGGGATGCTCTCCGGCGACCCGTCGGAGGTACCCGTTCTGCTCATTTCCGGCGGGCGGCGGATCAATTTTACGCCGGAGGAGCGGGCGAAACTGCGCAAATATCTGCTCGACGGCGGCATGATCTGGTTCGATTCGGTGGTCGGCTCGCCCTTCTTTCTGCGGAGCGCGGCCGAAGAACTGCGGCGGATTCTGCCGGAGGCGCCGTTGCGGCGGGTTCCGGCGGATCATCCGGTCTTTCACATCGCCAAATCGCTGGTCGCCGGGGAGACCAACCGCGACAAGAACCGCCCGTTTGAACTCGAAGGACTCTTTCTCGGGCCGCGGCTGGCGGCGGTGATCTCGCCGGTCGGGCTCGGCTGCGGGTGGGACAACACCTATCCGGAGCTCATTCCGTCGGCCACCTTCTACCGGGCCGGCGCGGCGGTCGATCTCGGCGTCAACCTCGCACTCTACGCGATCGGCTGGTTCGACAGCGCCCGGCGCTACGCGGCCGGCGAGAGCGGGGCGGAGCCCGACGCGGCCAATCCGGAGCAGGTTCCTTTCGCGCAGCTGGTCACCGACGGCTTCTGGAACTCCGACCCGGGCGCGGGGGAGCGCTTTCTGCGCCATCTCGGGCGGAACCTCAAGGTCAACACCGCCGGGAGCGTCAACTACGTCAACATCGACCGGGCGGAACTTTCCGACTACCCCTTCTGCTACCTCGGCGGGCTCGGGAACTTCCAGCTCTCCGACGCGGCGGCGGCCAAACTGCGCCGCTATCTGGACGACGGCGGATTTCTGCTGATCAACAACACGATGGGGCTTTCCGAATTCGACGCGGCGGTGCGGAAGCTCGTCGCCCGGCTCTATCCGGGGCGGGCGCTCGAACGCATTCCGGAAAATCATCCGCTCTTCACCCGGGGGCCCTACCGCTTCTCCGACAGCGGATTTTCGGCCGAGGCGGCGGCGCGCTACCCGAATGAACGCTATCCACTGCTCTACGGCGTCAACGACGGCGACCGGCTGACGCTGATCTACTCGCCGGTGGATCTCGCCGGCGGCTGGCAGCAGGTGCCGCGCCCCGGGAGCATCATGTACACGCCGGAGGCGGCGGGCCGCCTCGGCGGTTCGATCGCAAGCTACTTCTTAACCCATTAGGAGAGGAATTTTATGCAATCCCAACTCGAACAGCTCCCGGAGGAGATCGCGCAGCTCGGCGGCGCGTTCGCTCTTCTCCGCGCGGAAATCGGCAAGGCGGTGATCGGCCAGGAGGCGGTCATCGAAGCGGTGCTGGCCGCCCTGCTTGCCGGCGGCCACTGCCTGCTGCAGGGGGTGCCCGGGCTGGCCAAGACACTGCTGGTGCAGAGCCTCGGCCAGGCGCTGGCGCTCGACTTCCGCCGCGTCCAGTTCACGCCGGATCTGATGCCGGGGGACATCACCGGCAGCGACATTCTCGACGAGGAGCCGGGCAGCGGGCGGCGCGAACTGCGCTTCATCCCCGGGCCGGTCTTCACCAATCTTCTGCTGGCCGACGAGATCAACCGGACGCCGCCGAAGACCCAGGCGGCGCTGCTGGAGGCGATGCAGGAGCGGCAGGTCTCCAACCACGGCGTGCGCAATCCGCTGCCGCGCCCCTTCTTCGTGCTGGCGACGCAGAATCCGATCGAGCAGGAGGGCACCTATCCGTTGCCGGAGGCGCAGCTCGACCGCTTCATGTTCCTGATCAAGCTCACCTATCCGGAGCGCGATCAGGAGATTGCGATTCTGCGCGAGACCACCGGCAACAGCCGTCCGCAGCCGCAGCCGGTGCTCGACGCGGAGATGCTGCTTCACTTTCAGAAGTGCGTGCGTTCGATTCCGGTGAGCGACCATGTGATCGCCTACTGTGCCGATCTTGCCCGGATGTCGCGGCCGGAGAATCCGGACGCGCCTGACTTCATCCGCGAAAACCTCTCCTACGGCGCCGGTCCCCGGGCGGGGCAGTACCTTCTGCTGGCGGCGCGCGCCGCCGCCGCGCTGGAGGGGCGGATCAACGTGAGCTGTGCCGACGTGCGCCGCTTCGCGCCGGAGGTGCTGCGCCACCGCATCGCCTGCAACTTCCACGCGGTCGGCGAGAACCTGACCAGCGACATCCTCGTCGAAAAGCTGATGGAAGCGGTTCCGGAGAGCGCCGAATAAGATGAAACGCGAAGCCGCCACCGGATTCACCTACCTGCCGGCCCGGACCCTGGAAAATCTCAAGGGGATCGAGCTGGTCGCCCGTTCGCTGGTCGAGGGGGCACTGCTCGGGTTGCACCGCTCGCCGTACCACGGATTCTCCTCGGAGTTCGCCGGGGACCGCAAGTACGCCCCGGGCGATTCGATCCGCTATCTGGACTGGAAGGCGCTGGCGCGCAGCGGCAAATACTACATCAAGGAGTTCGAGGAGGAGAGCAACCTCAAGAGCTACATCCTGCTCGACAGTTCCGGCTCGATGGCGATGAGCGACCCGGCGGGGCATCCGGTCAAATTTCACTACGCCTGCTATCTCGCGGCGGCCTTCTGCTACCTCATGTACCAGCAGCGGGATGCGTCGGGGCTCTTCGTCTACTCCGACCGGATTCTGCGGGCCTCGCCGGCGCGGGCGGGGCGGGCGAACCTCACCGCACTGCTCGGCACGCTCGAATCGCTCAAGCCGGAGGGGGCGACCCGGAACGGCGCCTGTCTGCGGCAGATCGCCGAACAGCTGCCGCGCCGTTCGCTGGCGATCCTCTTCTCGGACTTCTTTTCGCTCGACGGGGATTTTGCTCCGGCATTGCGGTTGCTCCGGTTCAAGCAGTGCGAAGTGATCCTCTTTCAGGTGCTCAACGACGCGGAGCTCCATTTCCCCTACCGCGGGCGGGTGGAGCTGCAGGATCTGGAGAGCGGGCAGCGGCTGGAGCTGGAGGCGGAGCCGGTTCGCGACGCCTACCTCAAGCGGCTGGAAACGCACAACCGCAAGCTCCGGAACCTCTGCGATTCGATGAATTTCATGTTTGAGACGCTGTCGAGCTCGACGCCGTTCGAGCGGGCGCTGGCGGCGTACTTCGCAAAACGGGAGAAGCTGTTCTGATGCTCGACTGGGGCGCACCGCATCTGCTCTGGATTCTGCCGGCGGTCTGGCTGGCGGCTCTGGTACTGCACCTCTATTTCCGGCGGCGCCGGATGGTGGTGTGCTTCTCCGACCTCGAATTCTTTCTGCGCGACGAACACCATCCGGCGATGCGCCGCCGTCTGCGGGATCTTTTGAAACTGCTGGTGCGCTTTCTCATTCTGACACTGCCGGTTCTCGCGGTCGCCCAGCCGCGGCTGCGTGGAATCGCTCCGCCGGGCGGCGGCGGTGCGGTGCGCCGGGCGATCGTGCTGGACGATTCCTTCTCGATGGAGCGGAAACTCCCGGCGGGTGAGACCGCGTTTCAGGCGGCACAGCGCACCGCGCTCTCCCTGCTCGATGGATTTGACGACGGGGGGGAGACGGCGCTCTTCTTCTCCTCCGCCCGGCCCGGCGTACTGCCGACCGCCGACCGCGACAAGGTGCGGCAGGCGATTCGGGAGGCGAAGACGGCTCCGCGCGCCGGAACGCTTGCCGAAACGCTCGCCGAAGCGGTCCGGACGGTGCGGGATGGCGAGGTGTTCCTCCTCTCCGACTTCCAGAAGAGCACCCTTGGCAGCTGGAGCGAAGCAAAAGAGGCGCGCATCTACGCCCTGCCGCTGCGGGGGCGCGAGGACAATCTCTCGGTGGAAATCGCCGGATTCTCCGAACTGCCCCGCCGTGCCGGGGTGCGCCGGATTCTCCGGGCGAAGGTGGCCAACCATTCGAACCGCCCGGTCGAGAGCCGGGTGGAGTTCCTGCTCCACTCCCGTCCGGCCGGGGAGCGCCTGCTGAGCCTGGCGCCGGGGGAGTGGACCGAGGTCGCCTTCGAATTCGCCCCGCCGGCGGGAGAGTGTGCCGGGAGCGTCGCGGTCGAAGATGAGAACATCCCCGGCGACAACCGGGCGACCTTCTCCTTCCGCGTTGCGGAAACTCTGCCGGTCGCGCTGGTGCGCGGCGGCGGGCGCATGCCGGACCCCTTCTACTTTCTGCGCTACGCGCTCGATCCCGGCGGCGACGGGCGGTTCGGCGTCCGTTTCGAGGAGCTCTCTCCGGCGGAACTCGGTTCCGGGGATCTCCGCCGCTTCGGCCTGGTGATCGTCGCCGGAACGGTGCCGGAGGCCCGTTGCGATGAATTCGTGAAGAACGGCGGGCGACTCTGGCGGCTTCCCGCGCCGGAGGCGAAGTCGGTTCCGGCCGCCGGAAAGAAGGCCGCGTTCGCTGGAGCGCTCGCGCCGCTCAACGACCTGCTGGAGATGGATTTTGTCGAGTGGAAACAGATTGTGCCGCCCGCCGTTCCGGCGGGGGCGGAAACGTGGCTCCGCCTCGGTGACGGCACCCCGTTGCTGACGGCGCGTCGGCTCGGTGACAGCATCCGGTTCGACAGCGCGTTTGACCTGCGCAGCCGCGCGTCGAACTGGCCGCTTCTGCGCTCCTTCCCGGTGGCGATGGCGAAACTGGTCGAAGCGATGGCGCCGGACGATGGATCCTCCGTCACCCGCAGTGAGCCGGCGGGCGCGGAATCGGAACCGGCCGCCGCCTCCGCCGCGGAACTGCGCCGCACTCTGCCCGGGGTGCGGGAACTGCGGCTGGACGGCGACTGGCGACTGCGGCTCGAGGAGCTCCGGCGCGGCACCGAACTGGCCGGCTGGCTGCTGCTGGCGGCGCTGCTGCTCTTCGGCGTCGACTGCTGGATGTGCAGAAAGGAGGCCGCATGATCTCGTTTGCTCCCCTGGTGCCGGTCTGGCTGCTGCTGCTCTCGCTCGCCGCGGTGGGATACTGTATTTTCCGCACGACGACGCGCCGCCGTCTCCGGCTGGTCTGCTGGCTTCTGGCTGGACTTCTGGCGTTCATGGCGGCCAATCCGGTGGTGATCCTCCGCCGTCCGGACGACCGGACCGGCCGGGTGGCGGTGCTGGTGGACTCCTCGCTTTCGATGGGCGTCCGCGACGCCGGAAACGGGGAGTCGCGGTTCGCCGCGGCCGACGAATTCGCCCGGCAGCTGCTCCGCCGCTTAGGGAACGACGTTCCGGTCACCCGGTTCGACTTCGACTGGCAGTTGCGGGAGGAACACGCCGATGAGCCTGCCGGAGCGGCCCACTTCCGGGGGGCGTTCGCCGCGCTCGACCGCCGGTACGGCGCGGGAGCGCTCGCCGCGACGGTTCTTCTCACCGACGGCGGAGACCTTTCCGGCCATCGGGTGGAGAGCTCGGATTCCCCGGTGTTCGCGGTGAAATTCGGCAGTGAACTCAACGCGGCGCCCAACCTCTCCTTCGGCGAGTTCCGGGTGCCGGAGACGGCGCGCGCCGGAGCGTCGCTCGATCTGCGGATTCCGGTGACGCTCACCGGGTTCGAGGCGCCGCGGCAGGTCGAATTCAAACTGCTGGTCGACGGCGAACCGGCGGCGTCCGAACGGTTCGAACTGCGTCCGGGCGAGACCCGGCAGATTCCGGTGAAGGCGGAGCTCGCCATGGCCGGACTTCACCGCCTCACCTTTGAACTTGCTCCGCTCCCGGGCGAAGTGACCGCGCTGGACAACCGCCGCACCGCCGCGGTCGACGCCGAGCCGGACTCCCGCTTCACGCTGATCTCGTTCGCGCGGCTCTCCACCGGGTTCCGGCCGCTGGTCCGCTTCTTCACCCGGAGCAAGGCGGATTTCACCGCGCTCTATCCGGCCGGCGCGGCGGGCGGCGTCCGCCGGATCGGTTCGAATGCCGGGAAGGGGTTCGAAAACGGCCTGCCGACCATGGCGGAGGCGCTGAAACCGGTCGGCATGCTGATCCTCGGCGACTTCGACGAATCCGCCGGTTCGCGCGAACAGCTCGCCGCCGTCGAATCCTACGTCGAGCAGGGCGGCACGCTGGTTCTGCTCGGCGGCGCGGACTCCTTCTCGGTGACGCCGGGTTCGCCCGCGGCCCGACTGCTCCCCTTCACGCCGTCGGCGCAGAAACTGCCCGACGTGCCGCTGGAGATCTCCGCGCCGGAGGAGAGCCCCTTCGCGGGCCGGTTCGCTCCGGGCTCGGTTCGCGGGCTCCGCGCGGTCGAATCGCTCAAGCCGGGCGCGTCGGTTCTGCTCCAGGCGGGGGAGTTCCCGCTGGTGGTCGCCATGCCCTACGGCCGGGGCCAGGTGGCGGCGATTCTGTCGCCATCGCTCCCGCTGTGGGGGAAGAACGCCTCCGAGCGCGACGCCAACTTCGGCGCGTTTCTGGCGGAACTCTCCGCCTGGCTGGGCAGTCGCGCCGCCGCGCAGTGGCGCGTGGAGTTGCTTCCGGCTCTGCCGCTGCCCGGCGAGGCGGTGGCGATCCGGGTGACGCCGCCGCCGGATACGGAGGAGGTGATCGGCAGCTTCTCTGCCGGAGACGCGGCGGCGCGGACGATCCTTTTCCGACGGCAGAAGTCCGGCAATTTCCTCGGTGCCGTCACCTTTCCGGACGGGGCGGCGGGCGAGCTGGAGATTCTCGCCCGGAGCAAATCCCGCCCCGAGGCGCGCCGGGTGGTGCCGGTCGCCGTCGGGAAGGCGATGGAGGAGAGTTCCGACTTGCGCACTCTCGACGGGAACTTCCGCCGCATCGCATCTCCGGAGCGGATCTACGCCCCCGCCGACCTCGACCGGCTGGCCGCCGATCTTGCCGAACGAATTTCGCAGAGTGCGACCGAGCGGGAGTTCCGGCCGGTGTTTGAAACAATCTGGTTCCTCGCGGCGGCACTGCTGCTGGCGGGGCTCATCTGGTTCATGAGGAGGAGACTGCATTGAATCGCGATCACGTTCTGTTCCGGATTCCGTTCCGTTGCGCCGCCCTCGTCGCCGCGCTGTTCACGGCGGCGGTGACGCTGTTTGCCGAACCCGCGGTGATTCTCTACTCCGACGGCAGCAGCCGGTCGGGCGAACTTTCGATCATGGGGAACCGGCCGCTGATCCTGCGGCTCCCCGACAGCAAGATCCAGCGGAAGTTCCAGCTGGCCGACCTCGTTTCGATCACCCAGAGCATCGAGAGCGCGACGATGAACCGCCCCTGGCTCTACACCGAGGCGGGCAAGGTGGACAAAACCTATCTGGAAGGGAGCTACCCCTTCATCAACTTTGCGACCGAGGTGGAGCTGGTCTCCGGCGAAAAACTCAAGGGGCATCTGATCTCGCTCGCCTTCCGTCTGCGCGGCGGACAGGGGAACGGGAAACTCTTCCTCACCCGGCAGATCAAAGGCAAAGTGGGCGAGACGCTCGAGGAGAAGGTTTACCCGGTCACCATCCGCTTCCCGAAGGCGGAGAAGAGCCCGGCGAAACCGGTCACCGGCAAACTCTCCGGCTACGGAAAACTGCAGGCGGCGACATTGCTCGACGTGGAACGCAACGTGGTCTGCCCCGGCACGGTCAAGGCGGACGGTTCCTTCCAGTTTCCGCCGCTTCTGCCGGGGAACTACGAGCTCTATCTGCGCACCGACCGCTTTCTGCTCTACGGACTCGCCGGAAAACCGGTCAAGCCGGAGGAGCTCGACGGAATCCGCCGGGTCGTTCCGCTGGCCGACGACTTCTTCCCCGACCGCCGTCTGCTCGAAGCCAACGGCGACGCGAAGCGGGCGCGGGCGCTTCTTTACAAGCGGCGGTCGAACTTCTACGCCGCCGAAAAACATGTGCCCGGCGGCGGCTACGTCTGGCATCTGGATATCTGGAACTTCCACTTCGACGGCGAAGCGTGGAAGCTCGACACCCGCCAGATTCCGGTGCGTTACAAACAGCCCGGCAGTGATTCCCCGCGCAAACTTCTGAAATTCGACCGGCTCGGCCGCGTCGCGCCGGGCGATCATATCGAACTGAAAAACGGAGAAAAAGGCGAGAATGAAGGACAGTTTATCTGCAATCTTGATTGAGTTCCGCCGCTATCTCTTCCGCCGCGCGGCCGTTTCGACGCTCTTCTGCGCCGGGGCGCTGCTCGTCGCCGGCGCGTTCGCCGCGGCGGCGCTGGACAATCTCTTCGGCTGGAGCGATTCCCTGCGCTGGCTGCTCTGGGCGGCTCTGCTCTCTCTGCCCGTCGGCGGCGCCTGGCGGCTCGGCCGTTCTCTTCGGACCCTCTTCCGCCGGAGCGACCGCTCCATCGCGCTCGAGCTGGAAGGGCGGCTTCACATTCCCGGCAATGCGCTGGTCAACGGGGTCGAGTTCCGCCGCCGCACCGACCTGCCCGAATCGATCCGGCGGGTCTACGCCGGATGTGCCGCCGCCGCGGCGGAGAAGCGGGAGAAGTTCCGGATTTTCCGGCTGCCGGAGCTGCGCCGTCAGGGCGGGATGCTGCTCGCGGCCGCCCTGCTCTGCGCCGGATACGCCGCGCTCTGGCCCCGCCCGGCCGCGAACGCCTTCGGCCGGATTCTCATGCCGTGGCGGGAGATCGCCCCGATCAACCGGACCGAATTCCGGGTGGAGCCTGGCGATGTGGAGATCCCTTACGGCGGCAAGGTGCTGATCCGCGCGTCGGCGCTGATCGACGGCCGCCCCCGCGCCGGATTGCGGCTGAGGGTCGAGTCGGGCGAAAGCGTCTCCAGTCTCGACATGACCGGCCACGACCGCGGCGCCACCCGGGAGCTCTCCGGCATCACCCGCGACGCCGTCTACCGGATTGAATGCGGGCGCGACGCTTCGCGCAGTTACCGCATCCGGGTCCGTCCGGCGCCGCGCCTCGAAGCGATTGAGCTGGCCGCGACTCCGCCCGCCTACCTCGGGCTGAAAACCGGGAGTTCCACCGAGCCGCGCGGCGAATTCACCTTCTGGAAGGGGAGCAGCATCCGCTTCTCGGCCCGGCCGCCCGCCGGCTACCGGATGGAGGTGGTTCCCGGCGAACTCTTCACGCTCACCGGCGACACGACGCTCGCCGTCACGCTGGTCGACACCGCCGACGGAATCCGCTACCCGGATTCCGCCCGCTACCTGTTGAAGTGCCGCACCGACCGCCCCCCTGCGATACGCTTTCTCAACCGCGAACGGAACTTCGAAGCGCCCGCCGGCTCCACCGTGATGCTGGAGCTTTCCGCCGAGGATGACGCGGCGCTCCGCCGGATCATCCTCACCGCCCGGCGCGAAGGGCAGAGCGCCGAAATTTGCAGTTACGACTATCCGGTTGCTCCGCCCCGCAAAACCCTCCGCGAAGCGGTTCCCTTCCGGCTGAGTTTGCGCGACTTCCCGCCGGGCAGTACGGTCGAGGTGCACGGGGCGGCGTTCGATTTCCGGCCCGATTCCCCGCCCGGAACCGCCCTGCCGCTCACCATTCATGTCACCGACCCGCTCGACGAACTGCGCCGCGCCGCTTCCAGCCAGGGCGACGGCAGGCTCTACAAGATCCTCTTTGCCATGCTCGACAAACAGGAGGCGGCGCGCAGTTTCGTCACCGCCCGGCTCCGGAACTTCCGTTACAACGACGCCCGCACGCTTTACAACCGCCAGCGGGAGATCGCCCGGCTCAGCAAATCCACCCGGCCGCTGGTGAAGTCGATGCGAAACGCCGGCGCGATTCCGGCGAAGGCCGCCGAGGCCATCGACGCGCTCGAAGGCGAGGTGTTCTCTCCGCTCGAAAAAGAGACCGCGCCCCCCTTCAACCGCTCCGGTGATGTCCTGACCCGCCACCTCAACGAAGTGGTGCTTCACCAGAGCGCCGCGATCGACCGGCTGCGCCGCCTGCTGACCGGGCTGGCCGCCGTCCGCCGCAACTGGGAGAAGCGCGAACAGAAGAAGATGGAGGCCGCCGGAGAGAAGGAGTTCTACGAAAAACTTCAGAGTCTTCAGGAGAAACTTACCGAATTCCGTACCGAACAGAAGAAGATCATCGCGCAGACCGAGGCGTTCGACCCGGCGAAGACCGACGACTGGAGCGAGGGCGAGGAGAAGCTCCTCGGCGACCTCGCCGCGAAGGAGGCGGAGTTCAGCCAATACTTCCGTGCCGCCTTCAACGACCTCTCCAAACTCCAGAGCCAGGACTTCTCCAACTCCGCGATGGCCGACGAGTTCGTCGAGATGTACGAAGAGCTGCAGAAGGCGGGCGACGCCCTGATCAAAAAGAAGATCGAAATCGCCACCCTCGCTGAGAACACCGCCTGCGACAGCGCCGAGGCGGTCGCCAACAACCTTGAGCGCTGGCTCGCCGACGCCAAGGACTACATCAAGTGGATCTCCGAGGAGAACGGCGAAATGGCCGACGTCGATCTTACGGACCTGCCCGCCGAACTCACCGACATCATCGGCGATCTCATCGAAACCGAAGAGGAAATGGGCGAAGACACCTCCGACGGCACCAACTCCTTCACCTTCGACACCGACGACGGCCTCGGCTGGGGGGTCTCCGACGGCACCATCGACAGCATGCAGGCCAAGGGGATCACCGGCAACGTGCTGCCCAACAACAACGAGGTCGGCGGCCGCTCCGGCGAGGGGCGTTCCGGCAAATCCTCCGGGCAGTTCGTCGAGAAGACCGCCACCGGCAAGGGCGGACGCAAGACCCCCACCCGGCTGGTCCAGTCCCCCTTCGAAGCGGGCACGGTCGAGGACCGCTCCAACGATTCCCAGGGCGGCGCCACCGGCGGCGGCAAACAGTCCGGCGTCGGCTCCGAAGGGCTCTCCGGCACCACCCCCGACCAGGATCCCGCCATTGCCGCCCGCCTCGCCGGGGAACAGGCCGAACTCAAACAGCGCACCCTCGCTCTGCTCCGGCAGGTCAGCGCCCGCGGGCTCCCCTCCGGCGAACTCTACGCGGCACTGCGCAAGATCGATGAACTCGCCCGGGTCGATGCCACCTCGGAGTCCGGCGGCGCGGACATCCGCCGCATCCGGGGCGAAATCGCCGCTTCGCTGCGCCGCGCCCGCACCGCCATCGACGCCGTCGCCCGCGCCGACGCTGAAACGATCCGCACCACCCGGCTGCGGAAGTTCTCCACCGGAGCCGCCGCCGCGGAAAAGATTCCGCCCGGCTTCGACGACTGGGTCGGCAGTTACTTCAAGGCGCTCGGCGCGGAGGATTCCGCGGAGCCGAACTTATCGCGTAATGACAAGGAGTAAAACCATGCGCACTCTTCCGTTGTTCGTCCTCTTCGCCGCCTTCGCGCTGGGGGCGGAAAATCTCCTGCCGAACGGCAGTTTCGATGAGGGGAAAACCGAAGCTCTCCACTGGGAGAAGGTCGATAACCTCACCAGCTTCTGGCGCACCGACGGCGCCCGCGGCCGCATCCTCGAACTCGACACCCGCCCGGAACGCACGCAGGTGCTCGAATACCAGAAGAAACGAAAGGAGAATCCCGCGACCCCGCCTCCCGCGCCGGTCATCCCTACCGACCCGCTCAAAAGCGTCGGAGCCTACGAGGGCGCCGCACTCGACAGCGTCCTGCTCGACGTCAAGCCCGGGCAGGATTACAAGCTCTCCGTCGACTACCTCGGCCGCGGCACCCCGTTCGTCTGGATCAAGGGGTTCATGATCCATCCGCGGCGGAAAACGCTGACCGACTGCTACCAGACCCGCCTCGCGCCCGCGGGTTCCCCCTCCGGCAAGTGGCGCACCGCCGCAATCACCTTCCGCCCCACCCGCAACACGGTGAAGATGAAGGTCCGCATCTACGCCTACTGGCCGGCCGGCATCTACCGCTTCGACAACGTCCGCCTCGAAGCGATCACCCCCGCCGAGGCCGCCGAACTCAAAAAGAAGCGCAGTGAAACCGAAACCCCGCCGGAGAAATGATCCGGCAATGCAAACATAAATTCAGAATGGAGGAACATCAGATGAAAATGAAACAACTGCTCCTGGGAGTGTTCGCCGTCGCGGCCGCCGTTCTCTGCGGCGCCGGATGCGCCTGTGTAAGCTGCCCCGGCAATGCCGCAACGCCGCTCGCCGGAAGCGCGTGGAAGCTCGATCTTGCCACCCTCTCCGGCACGCAAAGCAGCTGGGCAAAACCGGCAAACGCCATCACCCTCTCCTTCGCCCCCGCCGGGAAGGAGGCCGGGCGCGTCTCCGGATGCGCCGGCGTCAACCGCTACTTCGGGCCGGTCACGTACGACGAAGCCGCCGGGACAATCCGGTTCGGCACCCTCGGCGCCACGATGATGGCCGGTCCCGGGCTGGAGTATGAAAGAGCCTACCTCAAAATGCTTGCGTCGGTCGACGCCTTCTCCTGCGCGGACGGCCGTCTGCTGCTGAAGTCCGGCAAGGCCACCGTCGCGGAATTTACTCCGGAAAAATGAAGTTTCTCCCGGGGGCGGCCTTCAGAATGCGGTGGCGACGATTCCCGCCAACACCATCGCGATTCCCGCCGCCTCCGGCTTCGACGGCTTCTCCCGGAGCACCACCCTGCTGTAGAAGGCGAACCCGAGAATGTTCGCGCCGACAATCAGCGGAATTCCCACGTTCCCCAGCCCGGCCCGGCTGAGCTGATCCAGCCCGAGAAAGAAGATCTTCAAGCTCACCAGCGAGAGCAGCGCCATGAAGAGTGCCAGAGCCAGCGTCGGCCGATTCCAGACCGGCCGCTCCCGCCGCGCCGACAGCACGATGCACCACCCGGCAAACCCGCCCAGCGACACCAGCGTCGGACGCAGTCCCGCCGAATCGTGGAAATCCGGAATCTGCGACGGCGCCGCATACAGCGTCTGCACCACGCCGAAAAGCAGAAATGCCAGCAGTGTCGGCAGGAGTCCGCTCCGTTGCGAATGGAACTGCTTCGCCACCGGAATCAAAATTCCCCCGGCGATCAATCCTGTCCCCAGCCACTGGCCGACCGAACCGGTGTTCCCCCAGAGCACCACACCCGCCAGAAACGGAATCACCAGCGCCGCCTGCGAAATCGCCCACACCGGACCGTGATTCCCCCGGCTCATCGCCTGCCGGACCACCATCTGTGCAATGGAGTTGATCACCCCGCCCGTTCCCACCAGCACGAGGAGGATCAGCAGCTCCCTCCACGCGATGGCACCAAAATGGACGTAGCAGAACGCCGTGAGAAGAATTCCGAAGAAGGTCTGAGCCAGACTGTAGGCGATCACATCAAAACGCGCCTTTGCACACCGGCTCAGCACCACGCCGATCGCCGTCCAGGTGAAGCCGGTTAAAACCGCCAGCAGAAATCCCTGCCACACCCCTCTATCTCCGGATCTTCGACGCCGCTTCGGTCAGCGCTTCGAGTTTGCGTTCAAACGGAAGAAGCTCCCACTTCCCGCGGCGGCCGGAGAGCGCGATGGCCGCGTACACCTTCCCCGCCCGGTCCCGGAGCGGAATCGCCAGCGAGGAGACCCCCTGCCGCGATTCGTCATCCACCGCCGCAAAGCCCGCCTCCGCCACCTCCGCGCAGAGCGGTTCGAGCACCGCCGGATCCACCTCGGTCCGGCCGGTGATCTTCCGCCGGGTCGTCCGCGCGAACAGCTTTCGCCGCTCCTCCGGCGTGAGCGCCGCCAGCAGTACCCGGCCGCAGGCGGTGCAGTGAAGCTCCTCCATCCAGAACTGCGGCGGCTGAATCGACATTTCCGGCTCTTCCGCCGGAACCAGTGCCACGCAGAGCAGCTTGTCGTTCTCAATGATGCCGACAAAACCGCTCAACCCGGTTTTGCGGGTCAGTTCCGCCAGCGGCCCGGCCACCGCCGCACGCAGTTCGCTCCAGCGGTCGGCGAAGCTGCCGAGATAGAGGCACTGCGGTCCCAGCCGGTAACTGCGCGATTCATCCTGCGACAGGTATCCCCGCAGATAGAGCGCCCGCAGCAGATTGTTGGCACTCTGCAAACTCACCCCCATCTCCCGCGCAATATCGGTCGCCCGCAGAGGCGTCTTCGCCTGCGCCAGCATCTCCAACAAATCCAGCGCCCGGTCCAGCACTTGAATCAACGGTTTTTTTTCCGGCATGAAATTTGTCTCCTGTTACTGTTCAGGGATAAAATACCATATTATTGTAACAATGACAAGTGCGGAATCGAGTTTCCCGAAGGGAAAATGAGAGGAAATCGGTCAATCCCGGCAACGGGACCAGGCAATCCGGATGCCATGAAGCGTGAACTCCGGCACCGTCACCGGCAAGCCGAGCGCTGCGGAAAAGAACGGCGCGTCGCCTCCGGTTACAACCCGGGTGATACAGCCGTATTTCCCGGCGGAACACTCCACCAGTTCCCGCACCAGCCCCACAGCGCCGCGGTCGATGCCGAACCGGATCGTCTCCCGGGTGTTGCTCCCCGGGTGTTGCGGCAGTTCGGAGGAGAGCGGAATTTCCGGCAGCTGAGCGGTGCCGGTGAACAGCGCCCGGCGCATCAGCTGCCGGCCCGGCGCAATCGCTCCGCCCCGGAAGATCCGCTCCTGGTCGACGATTTCAATCGTAATCGCCGTGCCGCAGTCGACCACCAGCGCCGGCAGTGGATAGAACTCCGCCAGCGCCACCGCATTGGCGACCCGGTCGGCCCCCAGAGTGGAACTGTCCACATAACTGAAATCCACGCACCGGGCGGCGTTTTGCGGCGTCAGCCAGAAGATCTCTTCGCGGTCCAGCACCCGGCGCACCTCCGGCACCACAGTTGCCGCCGCCACCGGCAGATCATCCGGCAACTGGTCCGGCCGGAGTTCCGCAGTCGGAATCCGGGGCAGAAGCTCCAGCGTTTTTCCGTTCCAGAGCCCCGGCTGCGTGTGGGTGTTGCCGATGTTGAGCAGAAAAAGCATCAGAGGAATTTCCTCAGTTCAGGCCGCGTATCCGCCAGTTTGAGCAGCTCTTTGATCCGCTGCGCTTCAGAGGCCCGGC
Organism: Victivallis sp.; assembly: GCF_048170485.1. Lineage (NCBI taxonomy): Bacteria > Pseudomonadati > Lentisphaerota > Lentisphaeria > Victivallales > Victivallaceae > Victivallis > Victivallis sp. The sequence goes on from NZ_DBEXAY010000040.1 coordinate 44,904, forward strand.
AGACCAGCGTCACGTCGTCGGTGTTCACGATCACCAGATCCTCCACGCCGATCGCCGCAATCAGATGATCGGCAGAGCCCATGACCGTCAGATTGCGGGCGTCGATTCCCGCGAACAATCCTTCGACCGCGTTCCCCTCCTCGTTGACGGAGAGGTGGTGGCGCAGTGCAGTCCAGCTGCCGACATCATCCCAGTCGAACCGGCAGTCCGCGACCGCCACATCTTCCGCTTTCTCCATCACCGCGTAGTCGATCGAAATCCGGCGCGCCCGGCGGAAACGTTCCGCGAGTTCCGTTGCGAATTTTCCCTCCCGAAGCAGGGTGCAGAGGTCGTCGAACAGCTCCTTCAACTCCGGCGCGTGACGGCGGAACGCCTCTTCCAGCGAAGCGACCTGCCAGATGAACATGCCGCTGTTCCAGCGGTAACAGCCTGCCTCCACAAAGGCGCGGGCTCGTTCCAGATCCGGCTTCTCCTTGAATCCGAGGCCGCGGTAGAAGCGGGTCAGACCGATCCTGCCGCTCTCTTCCCCGCAATGGATGTAGCCATACGCCGTCTCCGGCCCGGTGGGAGGTACGCCGACCGTCACCAGGCACCCCGGCCGCTCCGTCGCCATCGTCGCGGCGTCGCGCAACACCTCCGCCAGCTCCCGCCTGCGGTGGATCGCATGGTCCGCCGGCAGCAGCAGCATGACGGCATCCCCGCCGCCGCGCTCCTTCACCAGCGCAGCGGCCAGCGCCGCGCACGGACCGGTGTCCCGCCCCGCCGGTTCGCCAATGATGTTTCCTTCGGGCAGCTCCGGCAGCAGTTGCCGGATGACTTCGACATATTCCTGGTTGGTGATGACCAGAATATGATTCACATCCGTCACATCTTTGATCCGGGAGACGGTCTCTTCGATCATCGTCAGATCGCCGGTCAGCTTGAGCAGCTGCTTGGGGCGGGCGTTCCGGCTCTTGGGCCAGAAACGCTCCCCTCTGCCGCCGGCCATGACGACAGCGTAAATCGGCTGATTCATGAAATTCGCCGCTCTCCCCGCGTCAGCTCAGCTTTTCGATGATCTTGGTCAGCGGCAGGAACAGCGCGATCACGATCGTACCGACGATCACCGCCAGCGCGACGATCATCAACGGCTCGATCATCGAGGTCAACGCACTCACCGCGTTGTCCACCTCTTCCTCGTAGGTGTTGGCGATCTTGTCGAGCATCTCCGGCAGTTTACCGGTCTCTTCGCCCACCTCCACCATACTGATCACCATTTCCGGGAAGATCTTGGTTTCGCTGAGCGGGACGGCGATGCCTTCGCCCTCTTTGACCGCATCGTGCACCTTCTGGATGGCCGAGGCAACAACCTCGTTTCCGCTGGTCTCCTTGACGATGGCCAGCGCATTCAGCACCGGCACGCCGGAAGACATCAATGTGCCCAGCGTCCGGCTGAACCGCGAAATCGCCGTCTTGGCAATGATCGGCCCGAAGAGCGGCATGTTGTATTTGACCCAGTCCACCCCCCATTTGCCGATGGGAATGTGCACGATCACCTGATAGAGGGCGACGATGGCGGCGACTCCGCCGATGTAGAAGTACCAGTCCGAAACCAGCGTATTGCTGATCCCCATGACCAGCAGCGTGATATCCGGCAGCGGCTCGTCCGGGCCGAGCAGCTCTTTGAAGATCTTCTGGAAGTTCGGCACGATGAAGATCATCAAGCCGACGATGGCGAGGATGGCGATCGAAAGCACCACCGTCGGGTAGATCATCGCCGATTTCACCTTGCCGGAAATTCGCGCCGCCTTTTCCATGAAGCTCGCCAGACGGTCGAGAATGATCTCCATGGCGCCCGACGCCTCGCCGGCGCGCACCATGTTCAGATAGAGCTTGTCAAACGACTTCGGGTGCTGCGCCAGCGCTTCCGCGAAGGTCGCTCCGCCTTCGACCGTCTCCGCCGTCTTACCGAGCACCTGCTTGACCGCGGGGTTGCGCGCCTGCTTCTCCAGCGTGTGCAATGAACGGATGAGCGGAAGCCCCGCGCTCAGCAGAATCGCCAGCTGCCGGGTCACCACCGTCAGATCCTTGCGCTTGATCACCGCCGCGCCGAGGCTGACGTTCATCAGCGAACCGCCCCCCTTCTTCTTGCCGGTGCGGTTGGCGGCTTTCTTCTTGGAGGTCAGTACGGCCGGTTTGATCGAGGTGGGGAACAACCCCTTGCTTTTGAGTTCGACCGCTGCCATTTCTTCGGAATCGGCATTGATCTTGCCCTTCTGTTCCTTGCCGTTTCCGTCCATTGCGGAGTAGAGATATTGCGGCATGATCCATTCTCCAATTGGTTTTATTGCAAAGGCGCTTTCCGCGCCGTTCATTCATCAGGTGTAGCGGACGACCTCGTCCACGCTCGATTCATGGTTGAGAATCGCCGCGAGTCCGTCTTCCCGCAACGTGCGCATCCCCTGCTCCCGCGCCTTGTCGCGGATGGCGGAGGTCGGCGCATTGTCCGAAATCAGCGCCCGGATGTCCGAGTTCACCACCAGCAACTCGGTCAGCGCCTTCCGGCCCTTGTACCCGGTGTAGTTGCAGGTGGGGCACCCCTTGCCGTAGCAGAACTTGTGGTCGCCGATCTCCTCCCGCGTCAGGTTGAGCCGCTCCAGATCGTCGTCGGTCGGCGTGTAGAGCGTCTTGCAGTTCTTGCAGACCCGGCGGATCAGACGCTGCCCCAGCACTCCGGCCAGCGAGGAGCTGATCAGGAACGGCTCCACCCCCATATCCACCAGACGGGTCACGGTACTCGCCGCGTCGTTGGTGTGCAGCGTGCTGAACACGAAGTGCCCGGTGAGCGACGCCTCGATCGCAATCTGGGCGGTTTCAAAGTCACGGATTTCTCCGACGAGGATCCGGTCCGGGTCCTGACGGAGGAACGCGCGCAGCGCCCGTTCGAAGGTCATCCCCACCGCGTCGTTGATCGGGCACTGAATGATCCCTTCGATATCGTATTCGACCGGGTCCTCGGCGGTGAGCAGCTTGTCTTCCGGATTGTTGATCTCGCCGAGCGCCGAGTAAAGCGTCGTGGTCTTGCCGGAACCGGTCGGACCGGTCACCAGCAGAATGCCGTTGGGCAGGTGGATGAGTTCCCGCAGCTTCTCCAGCACGTCCTCGCCGATGCCGAGCGAGTCGAGGCTCAGATTCACCACCGAGCGGTCGAGCACGCGGAGCACCACCGATTCCCCGTAGCTGGTCGGCAGACAGGAGACACGCAGGTCGATCGGCTTGCCGTTGACCTTGAGCTGAATACGGCCGTCCTGCGGCCGGCGGCGTTCCGAAATGTTCAATCCGGAGATGATCTTCACCCGGCTGATCACCGGCACCGCCAGGCTCTTCGGCGGCGGCGGCATCTCGTAGAGCGCGCCGTCCACCCGGTAGCGGATGCGGAAGTTCTTCTCGAACGGTTCGAAGTGAATGTCCGACGCCTTGTCCTTGATCGCCTGCTGCATCACCACATCTACAAACTTCACGATCGGCGCGTCGTTGGAGTGGTCGACGTCATCCTCCTCGACGATCTCCTCGTGTTCCCCGAAGGCGGCGACGATGTCCGCCACCGTGTCGACCTTCTCCGGGTAGTAGCGCTCCAGCTCCTGGTCGAACCGGTCCGGATCGACCGGCACCGGCAGAATGTTGTGGTTGATGATGAACCGGAGCGACTCCACCGTCTGGTAGTCGAGCGGATTGCGCATCGCCAGGTGGAGCATGTCCTCATCCGCGTCGAGCTTGAGCGGAATCACGCCGTAACTGCGCGCGGTGTTGACCTCAATGAGATCGATCACCTCCTTCGGCAGATCCTCTTCGGTGGGAATCCAGACGTAGGAGCCGAGGTTCTCCGCCATCGCCTCAAGCATCTCCTTCTTGGTGAAGATGCCGTAATTTTCAATGATCTCCATGACCGGCTTGCCGGAGCGTTCATGTTCGTCGACCACCTCCCGGAGCTGGTCCTTCAGACCGGGGTGGCCCTGAGAACGCTCATTGGTGAGCAAGTCGATCAGTGCGGAACTTTCGATATCGAGCATTTTATCAATCCTGCCGCTTAATTTTCATCCATCAACGTGACGAAGATCACCTCTTCGAGCGTGGAAATCCCCGCCTCCGCCTTGCGCATCGCGTCGTCGCGGAGCGAACGCATCCCGGCCCGCCGGGCCGCTTCGCGGATCACGCCGGACGACTCATTCGCAAACACCAGCCGCGCAATATCTTCGGTGATCTGGAAAATTTCGTAAATACCGATCCGGCCCTTGTAGCCGGTGTGGCCGCACTTTTTGCACCCGGTCCCCTTGTAGAACTGGTGGTTGGCGAGATACTCCGGCGACAACCGCAGCATCTTGATCTCCGCCGCGGACGGCGTGTAGGGCTTCTTGCATTCCGGGCAGATCCGGCGCAGCAGCCGCTGTGCCATCACCGCCCGCAGCGCGGTCGCCACCAGGAACGGTTTCACCCCCATGTCGACCAGTCGGGTGATCGCGCCCGGCGCGTCGTTGGTGTGCAGCGTGCTGAACACCAGGTGACCGGTCAGTGCGGCGTTGATGGCGATTTCGGCGGTTTCAACGTCGCGGATCTCACCGACCATGATGATGTTCGGCGCCTGGCGGAGCATCGAGCGCAGCGCCGCGGCGAAGGTCATCTCCACGTGCCGGTCCACCTGCACCTGGTTGATACCGGGCAGCTGGTATTCGACCGGGTCTTCGACGGTGATGATCTTGCGGCTCGGGGTGTTGATCGTGTTGAGAAACGCGTAGAGCGAGGTGGTCTTGCCGGAACCGGTCGGCCCGGTCACCAGGAAGATGCCGTCCGGCAGACTGATGATGCGGTTGACCAGTTCGAGGTCGTCCGCGTAAAAACCCAGCTTCGGAATGTCGAGCTGAATGCTCGCCTTGTCGAGGATTCGCATGACCACGCTCTCGCCGTGGGTGGTCGGAATCGACGACACACGCAGGTCGATGTCCTTGTCGCCGACCGAAAGCTGAATGCGTCCGTCCTGCGGAATGCGCTTCTCGGTGATGTCGAGGTGCGACATGATCTTGATACGGCTGGTGAAGTTCGCCTGCAGGTACTTCGGCGGCCCGTCCACCTCGCGGAGCGCGCCGTCCACCCGGTAACGGACCCGGTAGCGTTTCTCCATCGGTTCGAAGTGGATGTCCGACGCCTTCATCTTGTAGGCGTCGATCAGCAGCTTGGTCACCAGCCGGATGATCGGGGCGTCGGCGTCCTCCGCAGACTCCGCCTCGCCGAGACGGCTGTCGGCGGCCTCCTCGTTCTGTTCGATCAGCATGTCGGCGTCGGCGATGTTGGCGTCGCCGAGGAAGCGGTTGACCTGTTCGGTTTCGTCGGAGTAGTGTTTGGCGATCTGGAGGTCGATCTGCCGCTGCGGAGCGATGACCGCATCGACGTCGCCGCCGAGCAGATAGCGCAGCGTGTCGAGCGTCTCCATATCGGTCGGGTCGCTCATGGCGATGGTGAGCAGATTATCGTGCTTCATCACCGGCACCACCCGGTAGTGGAGCGCGATGTCGCCGCTCATGGAGTCGATCACCTCCTGCGGAATATCGTAATGGCTGAGGTCGAGCAATTCCATGCCGTACTGCTGTGCGAGCATGGCGAGCAGCTCCTGCTCCTGAACGATGCCCTTCTTCTTGAGAATGTCGACCGCGTCGACGAACTCCTCGCTGTCGGCGGCCTCCTGCCGGGCCTGGGCAACCTGCTCCGGAGTGACCATGCCGTACTCCTGAAGCAACCCGAGAACGTATTCGGTATCTCTGGCCAAAATCCACCCCCTGTTGAACCGTTTTCTTGTAAAGCGGCGCCGCCTCGGAGGAACAACTGCTGTCGGCGGCTCCGCAAAAATATTCGTTTCTGAAAGTTAACGCCGTTTCCGGAAAATGTCAAGCCTCGGTGACGATATCTGCAATGATTTTCTCGATTACCGCGGAATATTCGGGAATTTTCCGCTCCTCGGCCTCGGCCAGTTCCAGCGGAACCGAGGTCGCCGGGCTGGAGGGGGCGAAGACCGTGCAGCTGTCCGGCGCCGGAATGCAGGAGAGCTCCATCGTGCCGATCGCTTCCGCAATCCGGATCGATTCGTTCTTGTCCGCGCCGACCAGCGGGCGGAGCACCAGCATGTCGACCGCGCGGTTGATGGTGTTCATGTTGTTGATGGTCTGGCTCGCCACCTGACCGACCGCTTCGCCGGTGACCAGCGCGCGGCAGTCGCTGCGCAGTGCGACCTGTTCGGCGATGCGCAGCATGGCGCGGCGGTAGAGGACGGTGCGCATCCGCTCGTTGCAGCAGTCGCGGATCAGTTTCTGCAACGGCGCGAGGTTGCACAGATGGAGTTTCCCCCGGATCTGCCACTCGTTGAGGTGGCGGGCGAGGCGGCGCACCTTCTCCTCGGTTTCCGGCGGCGTGTAGGGCGAGCTGTGAAAGGTGATGTAATCGGTCGGGCAGCCGCGTTTCATGACCATCCACGCGGCCACCGGGGAGTCGATGCCGCCGGAGAGCAGTGTCAGCACCCGCGGATTGCTCCCGACCGGCAGGCCTCCGGGGCCCGGCAGGGAGGTCCAGAAGAGTGCCGCGAACTCGTCGCGCACCTCGCAGCCGAGGGTGATTTCCGCATGGTCGAGGTCGAGTTTGAAGCGCCGTTCTCCGAGCCGTTCGGCGATGGCGCTGACCAGATCGATTTCGATCTCCTGCGAGCGGAGGGGGAAGCGTTTGTTGCTCCGGCGGGCCCGCACGCGGAAGGTCACGTTGTCCTGCTTCTCCATCGCCGCGCCGAGCACTTCGGGCGCCATGGCGACGGCGGCTTCGCGGATGGCATCCATCTCGACCGGGAGCCGTATCGCCGGAGAGAAGGACTCCAGCCCGAACGCCTTCGCCAGTTGCGGCAGAATCGCCTCCATTTCAGAGGAGGAAAAGGCTCCTCCGTCGACGCGGTTCACCCAGATTCTCCCCCGGACCCGGTGAACCCGGCAGACGCCGACCTCCCGGAGCAGATGGGCGATGTTATCGACCAGGCAGCGTTCAAACATATTGCGGTTGTTGCCTTTGGTCGCGATTTCGTGATAGCGGCAGATGATGCTGTTGTACATGATTTCTTCCTGAAGTTCCAGATGGTTGCAGACAATACCATGGGAGTGTGTTTTTTTCAAGCCCGACGGCAGGGAAAAGAGGCACCTTTCCGCGGAAATTACGACTCCTCCACCCGGGCCCCGGCCGCCCGGCGGCGGTACTCCCGCGGCGAAAGGCCGAAGAATTTGCGGAAGCGCGTGGAAAAGTAGTAGGGATCGGGCATGCCGGATTGTTCGGCGATCTCGCTGACCGGGAGGCCGGATTGTTCGAGCAGCCGCGCGGCGCGGCGGAGCATGGCGCACTCGCGGTACTGACGCGGCGAAATTCCGGTCTCCCGCCGGAATTTTGCGAAGAGCGCCGCGCGCGACAGGCCGCAGCGGGCGGCGATGCGGTCCACGCTGTCGCTGCTGTTGAGCAGCAGCTCCTGCGCGAGGCGGATGGCGGAATCCGGCTCCGCCCGGACCGCCTGAATCCGGTTGAAGCCGCGCACCAGCACGCTTTCGAGCAGCAGCATCGCCAGCGGATTCCAGCCCGGAGGGCGAAGCCGTTCCAGCTGGTGGACTTCCCGCAGCGTATTCCCGATCGTCGTCTCCTCTTCGCCGGAAAACCGGACGGCGCCGGCTCCGGGGATCGTCTGCGGCCACTGCAGTGCTTCCGCCACATGCGGACGGGCGAGGAAGTGAAACCAGAGCAGTTCCCAGCCCGGCTCCGGCGCAAACCGGTGGCAGAAGCCGGGAGTCAGCAGAATGAGCGTCCCCTGTTCCGGAGAGAATGCCTTGCCTTCACAGGAGAGTGTGCCGCGGCCGGAGCGGATAACGATCAATCCCCACGAGGCGGTCAGCCGTTGAAACCAGGGGCGGGTCGTCGGCAGACTGAGGGTTTCTCCGGAAATGAGGTCATCTTCGGAAACCGGATAGAGTTCTTTCGGCATATTTAGACAAAATCAAAGGTTTTTTGGATATTTCACCATTTTTTTTTGGATAATTTCAGGTATAATATAGTAAGAAAAAAAAAGAAAACAACCCGATGG
>NZ_DBEXAY010000041.1:0-27716 GCF_048170485.1 Victivallis sp.
TTAAAAAAATCATATTATTTTTAAAAACAAGGAGGCAACGATGAGACAACCGGAACTGCTCAAAACCTTGAGAAACCGAATCACCGGCGGGGAGTTTCCGCCCGGTTCGGCACTGCCGTTGCGGCATGTGCTTCTGGCGGAATACGGGCTGAGCGTTGCGACCTTTCAGAAGAGCATCAACCGGCTGATCGAAGAGGGATTTCTGGAGTCCCGCGGGATCAAGGGAACGGTGGTTTCAGAATATCCGCCGCACCTCTGTCATTATGCGCTGGTCTTTCCGGAGAATCCGAAGCAGATCGGCGCGGTAGACACCTTTTTCGCCGCACTGCGCAGTGTCGGCGAGGAGCTTTCGGCGCGCACGCCGGGGATGCGCCTGCTGCACTATTTCGTCGACAACACCAACTCCGGATTGCATCAGGAGCTGGCGCGGCTGATCGAGGATGCCGGGAACCATCTGCTTGCGGGGATCATCTTCGTCAATTTCGTGCCGTCGCCGGAGATTCAGACGGCGCTGATCCCCTGCCCGTGCGTGGTGATTTCGCGTCGGAGCAGCGACTCCTACCATGAGTACCCCTCGCTGGAGTTCGACTCGGAATCGCTGCTGGCCCGGTGTCTGGAATATTTTCACCAGCGGGGGCGGCACCGTGCGGCGGCGCTGATTCTTCAAAACACCTCGTCCGAGCGGATCATCCGGATGCAGAAACAGCTTGACCCGGCGCATCCGGAGTGGGTGCTGGGTCTGGACCACATCCACGCCCGTCCGCAATTGAACAAGAACCTGCTGAAACTGCTCTTCAGCCTGCCGGAAAAGAGGCGCCCGGACGCGCTGGCGGTGTTGAATGAGAACTTCATGCCGCTGGTGGTGGAAGCGCTGCTGGAACTCGGGCAGGAACCGGGGCGGGACGTTCTGCTGGCGGCACACTGCAACTACCCCTCCAACGCCCAGCGCTATCCGAACACGGAATACTTCACCTTCCCGGCGGAGGATGTTCTTCAGAAGGCGATCTCTCTGTTGAAACACCCCGACGGGGTCATGGTTTCCCTGATCGAACCCAAGCCATTGTCACAGTTGCTGAAACAAAAAAACAGCAGAAAGGAGTCCTGAAATGTTTCACACTGAGAAAAATTCTCCCAGCTTCCCCAGTTTCTTCGAGAAACACCAACATGTATTCACATTGATTGAACTTCTAATTGTAATTGCGATCATCGCCATTCTGGCGGCTATGCTGCTGCCCGCTCTGAACAAGGCACGCAGCAAAGCCCAGACGATTCATTGCACCGCCAATCTGAAACAGGCTGGCCTTGCCATACTCGCCTATGCCGGAGATCATGGAGATTTCATGCCAAATCCGGCAACCAACATGAATTCCCATGGCCGGAGCTATCACATGATTACAATCCGTCCGGAAACCAGGAGCAATATCGCCTCCTATCTCGGTTCCCCTTCGCCGCAGCGACCGGCAGGGAATCCTCTGATCTGCCCGGTCGCCCGCGGCAGAGTAGAGCCTCACACCCTCTGGTTCTGCACTTACAGCTACACCACACTGGCAACTACTAATTTTCTTCCGAAAAGTGAAGCCTATCTGGAATACAACAGCACAACGATTCACCGGACTCCACGTACTACAAAGATATATCCGAATACAGCACTGCTCTACTGCGCTCCGCCATATACAACCAGTTATGTCAGCAATGAAATTGAAGGATATGCCGCAAAAAGTGAAAATCCGCAGGAAACCCGTTCTTTTGGAGGCACCTACCATGAGCAGCAACTCGTTCTGCTGTACGGCGACGGGGGAGCAACCAGTACCCGGATTCCCGCAATGCGAATCAACCCCACCAGCGGAACCTATGACGTCAATTCCTGGTGCATCAGACGCTGAAAAATCATATCAATCATTATAAGGAATTCCTGCAATGAAACTCACACTCTGTACAGTTTTTTCCGCACTTGTTCTATCCGCTCCGGGAGCCGTGGCTCCGGTAGATTTTGAAAACGGCAAGATCGACGGTTCCCAAGTCTATCACGACAGGGAAAGCAGCAAGCCGCCCCGCCCGGAAATCTGCCGGGATGATGTTCTCAGCGGCGAGTGTGCCCTGAAAATTTCTTTTGCAGGTTGCAAAAAATATCAGGGATTTCATTTCCACCGCGTGCCCCCGATGCCGAAAGGCGCGGTCGCCATCTCCTTCCTGACCAAACCTCTCTACGGACCGCCACCGGTCGCCCTGGCGATTGGCGAGGTAAAAAAACGTTATGAACAACCAACTATTACAGGAACCCATTCGCTGAACATCAAAGGAAACGACTGGCAAAAAATCACCATACCGCTGGATCAATTGCGCAGGAACCGGAAAGGTGCAGGCAATTTTATCATGAAAGCAGGAGCCCTCTATTTATTCACCCTCTACGGAGCGGTCTCCGATCAACCTTCAGCCATTTTATTGGATGATATAACCTGGGAGTGCAAATAAATGCAATGGCCTGCCATTTTGTTCACTTTCGGCTGTATTTTTTCAGTATGGGGTAACAATCTCTTAACGGAAGATACCAGTTTCGAAACCGGTCCACAGAACTTTCGTTATTTCCGCTCCGATTTTTCAATTCAGACAGTACAGGGCGATGCCGCACACGGCAACTCCTCTCTGGAAATCGATTCTTCTGTCTCCTGGGTTCAAGGACGCTGGTTCTATTTAAAAAAAAATGTCGATTACACCATCAGTTTCTATGCGCGCCGAGTCTCAGGCAGTGATGCAATGCAATTTGGAATCATTGATCTATCCAACTGGAAGTGGTTTGTTAACAAGACACTGCAACTTACTGACAATTGGAAACGCTACTCCATCTCATTTCGTGTCGACCGGGCAAATGCCCCCATTTATCCAGCGTTTCTGCCCCGGGGGTGCATGATATTCCGAATTGACGCGCTTCAACTGGAGGAGGGCAAAGAAACTACACCATATCAGCCAGGAGAAGCACTCAGCGTATATCCCGTCATGAATGGAGCCGGAGAAGTCATCCACCTTCCGAACACGCCGAAAGTAAAAATTCAGATATACAATGCTGCAATTGAAGCAGAACAGCAGCCCTTCTCTCTTCAACTGGGCATTCCCGGTACAGATATTGAACACAGACAGAATTTCAATCTTTTACCTGGAAAAACAATGTCTCTTGATATCGAACTCCCGAAAACAGCTGTCTCCGGCTATTATCCTGCCCAACTTCAAGTCTGTACCCGGCAGGGAAAAATTGTAAAACGAACGGAAGCTCCGTTCGTCGTGACCATGCCGTTTCCGCCACCGTCCCGCGACGGCTTCTTCGGCATGCAGGACAGTCCCTTGCCCCGCAACTTTCTCCTTCGCATCGGCACTTCTCACATCCGGACCAATGATTTCGGCTGGAAACGATTTGAACCAACTCAAGGGAATTATATCCCCCGGCCTCCCAGTCCGCCGGCCGGATTTTTCTGGCAGCCGACCCTCAACTCAGATTTCACACCGGGACAAATTCCCGCCTGGGCTCTCAAGCCCGGCAGCAATCTGGCTGACCCGGCGAAAACGATTCCCTATCTGGAATATGTTTTCCGTAGTCTGCGGGGAAAGGCGGAACATCTCGATTTCATCAATGAACCGGACCTGTTGTTACGGAATGTTCCGAAAAATGCAGAATATTATGCGGAACTTCTGAATACTGCCGCACCGATTGCCCGGAAGTACGGAATCAAACTCATGGTCGATGTCTCAGGAGTGAATTCCGATTTTTTTGAACGGGTTCTGCGACTTGCGCACGACTCCATCGACATCTGCGCGCCACACCCTTACTGCTCACCGCGCATTTTTGCTGCCGACGGCCGATACTGTGCTCCTCCGGAAAAAGGCGGCTTCACCAGTAACCTTGCCGCAGCAGCCGCTCTGAGCCGGAAATATCGCAAGGAACTTCTCATCGGAGAACTCGGCTATTCACTGGAAGAAACTCTGCCGTTCCATTCGCCCGAAGCACATCGGATGGCCGCCTTTCTGGCCAGAATGTTTCTTCTGGCAAAGTGCTATCCCGAATGCCGCTATCTGATCTGGTTCATCGGCCTTGACCGCTGGGAGGCGGGTCCCTATTGCTATGGCATCTGGCGAACCGCAAATGGGATCCGGCCACTTCCCGCCGTCGCAGCCTACGCACAGGCCGCCCACGAAATCGACCGAGCCGACAACGTGGAACTGCTGCTCGACAGCGATATCAAAATCGTCCGCATCCAGAAAGGCGGCAAAACCACCTACGCCGTCTGGAATGCCGGAGAAAAAGCATCGCCGGTTTCGTTGCAGAAACTGCCGCCGGAATGCAACGCCCGTTCCATCTACGGTACGCCGTTAAAAGGAGAGAAACTCGCCGTCACAGAACAACCGCTCTATCTATCGGAAACTTCAAAGGAGACGATACTGTCAGCTCTGAAAGCGATCCTTGACAATCGTCCACCGCTGACGGTGCGCGGATATCTTAGCGACCGCAACACGTTGAAACTGCATCTTTTCAACCGCAGTTTCCGCGACTGGCAGGGAAATTTGACGCTTCTGCCGCAAAACGTGCGGAAAATCGGTCTGACCATTCTGCGACAGGCCGCTGAAACTGTCACCCTCACTCTCTCCGACACCCCTTCCCGGAAGTTGACCGTCCGTCTGCAGGGGAAGGACGGCAGAACATTTGAAGAGGTAGTGGAACTGCCCGAAATGCAGAAAGTACGTCGACTGAACGTCAACGATCTGCGGAATTTCGACTTCCAGGCAGAAATGAGGAAGGGCGGGACAATCTGCCAGCAGACCCGCGACTATCTTCTGCCACCGGATCCCTCCATTCCATGGAGCGGCCCGGAAGACCTTTCCCACCGTACTCTGCTGGGATGGGATCAAGATTACTTCTACATCTTCTGCGAAGTCCGCGATGAAGAACATACCAACTCTTTCACTCTCGGAAATACCTGGCGAGGCGACTCCATCCAGATTGGGCTGGATCCTTTCAACAACGCCGACGGTAAACTTGCCTACGACGCTGACGACTATGAATTCACGTTCGCCAAGGATAAAAAACCGTGGATGCATCAGGCTCCGCCATTTCAGAAAACCCCATCGGAAGCAATTGGTGTCCGGCAAATCGTCACTCGCGATGAAGAGAATCAAACAACGGTCTATCGTATCGCCATCCCCCGCAATGGCCTGCGCCCTTTGAAACTCAAAGCGGGAACCGTCTTCGGGTTTGCTCTCTGCGTCAACGACCTCGACAAAGGGAAACAGCGCCGTACAATGAATTTCGGAAACGGCATCACCGAGATGAAGTGCCCCGCTCTTTTCCGTAAAATGGTTCTGGAAGAATAAAACCGCGCAGGAATTGGCATCATGAATTTCTCACTTTGCAACGAAGAATACTGGCGGAAAAAGCAAAGCGGACTTTCCTCTGAATATCAGAAGGAACTCTTCGCCGAAGCGGACCGGATTCTCGAAGAACCGGAGTTGAGCGTCACCTTCAAAACCGTACCGCCGCTCTCCGGCAATCCGCACGATTACGTCAGCCTTTCCCGCTACGACTGGCCCAATCCGGACACTCCGGACGGCCTGCCGTGGATCAAGCGCGACGGTGTCACCAATCCGGATTACGCGAAGTATGATTTCTTCCCGCTGGTGAAGATGTGCCGCAACACCGGCATTCTCACCGCCGCGGCGTGCCTCTCCGGGAAAACCGTCTACGCTGAAAAAGCGGGGAAATTTCTGAAATGCTGGTTCCTTCACCCCGAAACCACCATGACGCCCCACCTCAACTTCGCCCAGTTCGTACCGGGGCGGCCGGAGGGCAGTTCCTGGGGCTTGATCGACTCCCACTTCTTCTGTGAACTGCTCGAAGCCGCCGCCGCCCTCCCCTTCACTTCCGAATGGACTCCGGCGGACCGGGACGCGCTGAAACACTGGTTCACCGACTACTTTTTCTGGTATATCAGCAATCCGCTGCCGATCAAGGAGGAGAAAGTATTTTCCAATCACGCCACCTGGTACGACGCCCAGTTCGTCGCCATCGCGATGTTTCTGGAACAGCCCGACCTCGCCCGGCGCCACCTTCGGGAAAAGACGATTCCGCGCCTCTCCATTCAGTTCCTGTACAATGGACTCCAGCCCTTCGAAATCACCCGCACCCTTTCGCTCTCCTACAGCGTCTTCAATCTCGAAGGATGGAGCAAACTCGCCGCCTACGCCCGCAAACTCGATATGGAACTCTGGCAGCTGCCCAATGAGGAACAGGCGACGCTCCAACAGGCGTTTCACCTGCTGCTGCCCTGCCTGACCGGGAAAGCGAAATGGGAATTTCTCCAGATCAAACCGGTTCCCCTGTCGCCTCCCCGGCTCTTCTCGATGGTCAACGACTTTCTCGAACCGGTCGCCGGTCCGTTCCGGGAGCTGCTCGCCTGCGTCGCCCCCGCAAACTGATACCGACCGTCGCTATTCGCCGCGGAGAAACTTCGCGCAGCAGTAGAGGCAGCGCGGCACGTGGAAGAAGGTCTTGCTCGGCGTTCCTTTCACCAGCGAGACCGGATTCCCGGCCCGGTCCACCCAGCCGAACCACTCCAGATTCCGGCTGTCGCGGAAGTGCGCCGTACACCACGCGTCAATCTCTTCAAACCGCGCGAGGAACCATTCGTCGCGCGAAATCTTCCACGACATCGCCAGCGCCAGCAGAGCTTCACTGTGCGTCCACCACCACTTCAGGCCGACGCTCTCCTTGAGCACCAGCGGCAGGTCGAGCGCATCCTGCATCGGGAAAAGTCCGCCCTGTTCGCGGTCGAGCGCATTTTCGTACACCGAACGGGTCCAGTCCGGAATTTTCGCCAGAAGTTCGCGGTTCCCGATCAACTCCGCCGCCTCCGCCATGAACCAGAGCGTCTCAAAGCCATGCCCCGGCATCAGCATCCGCCCGGCGGAATTCCCGAACCGGAACGAGCCGTCCAAACCGATCCTCTCGATCCAGCGCCCGCTCTCCGGATGGCGGAACCCCGGCAGCACCTCCAGCGCCTCTTCCAGAAAACGGCGCGGCGAACCATCCATCTTCCCCGCACAGGCGAACACCTCCGCCGCCGCATTCACCAGGTGCATCCACGCCCCCAGCGAACGGAACGCCGGAATTCCCGGGAGCGGCCCGGCCGCCTCCCGCGCCCGGATCATCTCCCGCACCCGCTTCAGCCGCAACAGAGCTTCGGTGCGGTACACATCCTGTCCGGTCGCGCGGAACAGCTGCGCCGAAGCGATCGCCGCAATCGCTTCGATCATCGGCGCAACCTGCGGATCATAGTCGGAGATCTCTCCCTCCGCCGTCACGCTGAATGCAAATCCGCCATCCTCCAGTTGCGCATGGGCGCGGCAGAAACGGAATCCCGACTCCGCCAGCTCCAGCCAGCGCGGCGGCGCGGCGGGCGTGTTGGCCAGCAGAGCGAACATGTAGATGTTCCGCCACTGCATCCAGACGAACTTCTCGGTGTCGAACACCGTCCCGTCACGGTCGATCAGGTTGAAAAATCCGCCGTTCACCGGGTCGGGCGAATGGTTCTCCCAGAAGGGAACGATCGAGTCAAACAGTTCGCGCTCAAGGCGCGCGGCAATCGCATTCGGGTTGATCATGCGGCAAAATCTCCTTGCATCATAGTGCGGTGTCTGAAAATTCCGGGCCGGGAGAAACTACTCCAGAAACGCCCAGAACCGGCCGGCCCGGTTGCGGAAAAGTTTGATCGGCATCCCGAACGCCTCCGAAAGATGCGTTTCGTCCAGAATCTCCTCCCGCTCGCCGGCACTGACGATCCGCCCGTGCGCAACGATCATCCCCTGATGGAACACCGGCAGAATGTCCTCGATCCGCTGGGTGATAAAGATGATCGTCACCTCGGGCAGCGTCTCGGCAATGTGGTTGATTTCACTCAACAGAAACTCCCGCCCCGCCATGTCGAGGTAGACGCTCGGTTCGTCGAGAATCACCAGATCCGGCCGGGTCAGCAGCGCGCGCGCAATCAGAATTTTCACCTGCTCGCCGCTGGACATCGTGAAAATCTGCTGATCGACCAGGTGTTCACAGCGGAAACGGCGCATCAGCTCCCGCGCCCGGGTGATCTCCTCCTCCAGCGGCTTGCGGAAGAGCCCCAGCGTGCCGTCGATGCCGGAAAGCACCATCTCCAGACCGGTCCAGTCGGTCTCGGTGAACTGCTGCATGCACGGGCTGACCCAGGCGATCCGCTTGCGCAGCTCCACCAGATTGGTCCGCCCGAAGCGGTTGCCGAGCACGCTCACTTCGGCGCCGAACTTCGGCCAGGCATACCCCATGAGCATCTTGACCAGCGTGGTCTTGCCCGCGCCGTTCGCTCCGAGGATGAAGCAGCGGCCGCCCTTCTTCACCTGCCAGTTCATATCGTGGATAATTTCCCGCCCGCCGAGGAACACCGAGGCGTGCTTCACATCAATCGCCAATTCGTCCGACATCTTTCAACCCTGTCTGTTTGTATTCGATCCAACTGTCGCGGAGCAGTTTGCCGCGGGCGAACTCCCGCTCGAACCCGTCGAAGTCGCCGGTTTCGATCATCCGCTTCATGGAGTAGTAACACGTTTCGAAATCACTCATCGCCTTCAGCACCGCGGAACGGTTGCTCTCGATGATCTCGCGCCACATCACCGGATTGCTCGACGCGATGCGCGAGGTATCCCGGAACCCGGTCGCACAGCCGGAAAACCGTTCGCTCCGCGTCTGCCGGTCGGGCGCGTCGAGGATGCTCAGCGCCAGCGAAGACGCCAGAATGTGCAGCACATGACTGGTGTGCGCGACCAGATCGTCGTGGCGCGCGGCGTCGATCCGGCTCGTCCGGGTACCGACCCGGCGCCAGAACTCCTCCAGCAGCACCACCGCCTCCTCCGGAGAGTCGGAGAACGGGCAGAGAAACACATCCGCATTGACGTAGAGTTCCGGGAACGCCGATTCCGGACCGCTCTTCTCGGTTCCTGCCATCGGGTGGCCGCCGACGAAGTGCACACCGCGCGGCGTGAGAAACTTCCGCGCCGCCGCCATCACCTCCGATTTGACGCTGCCCAGATCGCTCACCACCGCGCCGGGACGCCAGAAACCGGCGTACCGCTCCAGATATTCGACGATGCCGGGGATCGGCAGCGCGAGAAGTGTGAGGTCCGCCTGGGAAAGCAGTTCGCCCAGATCGTCACAGGTCTCATCGATTACATCACAGTCGAGCGCCCAGCGGCGGATGTTCGGGCGGCGGGTCCAGCCGAGCCGCCGGTAAGGGCCGCCGCGCAGCGCCATGCCGAGGGAAGCGCCGAGCAGGCCGAGCCCGACGATCGCCACGCGAAGTTGTCCTGGGTGATTCATTTTCATACGATTCCACTGTTGTAATGATCTGTTTACTATAGCACAAGAAACGGAATTTTTCCTGCCGGGATGCGAAAATTTCTCCGATTTCCCCGGCAAACTCCGCTTCTCCATGAAAAAATTATATTTCCGGCTTGATAAATCGGCCATTCCACCTTATATTACCCGTGGATTAATGGGCAACTGGACGGTGACGGGAAAGTGGGTTCGATTTACCCGCTTTTTTTCTTTATGGGATTCCGTCGAGACAGGAAGAGGAAGAGGCCGGGCCGCAACCCGGCAGCAAGCAACGGAGGTATTCGATGGCAAACGAATTATTGACGATTCTCGAATATATCGAGCAGGAGCGCGGAATCAGCCGCGAAAGTCTGGTCCGGGCGCTGGAGAGCGCCATTCTGACCGCGTCGCGCAAGAGCATTCATCCGGCCAGCGAACTCAAGGTGAAAATCGACCCCGCCACCGGGCAGATCCAGGCGTGGGCCATGCTCGAAGTGGTGGAAAGCAATCCGACCTGCGATCAGCTGGTCATCGAACGGGCCCGGGAACGTTTCCCGGATGTGAAGCTCGGCGACGTCGTCGAGTGGGAGGTCACTCCGCGCAACTTCGGGCGCATCGCCGCTCAGACCGCGCGCCAGGCGATCATTCAGCAGCTCCGCAAGGCGGAGAAGGAGAACGTGCAGGAGGAGTTCGCCGACCGCGTCGGGCAGATCATCAACGGCACCGTCCGCCGCTTTGAAGCCGGCAACGTCATCATCGACTTCCAGAAGGCGGAAGGAATCATGCCCTCCAAGGAGAAGATTCACGATGAACAGTACATGCCCGGCGACCGGATCAACGCCCTGCTGCTCAAGGTGGACATCAACACCTCCGGCCCGAGCCTGATCGTCTCGCGCGCCTGCCGCGAATTCGTCGAGAAACTCTTCGAGCGCGAAGTCGCCGAAATTCACGACGGCGTGGTCAAAATCATGGGTGTCGCCCGCGAACCGGGGAAACGGACCAAGGTGGCGGTCATGAGCACCGATCCGCGGGTCGACCCGGTCGGAGCCTGCGTCGGCATGCGCGGCCAGCGGGTCCGCAACATCACCGACGAACTCGGCAACGAGCGGGTGGATATCGTTCCCTACGATGAAGATATCCGCAAATACGCAGTCAACGCCCTGCTCCCGGCCAAAGTGCAGTCGGTCGAGGTCGATGAGGAGAAACATGAACTGATCGTGCGGGTTACCGAGGAGCAGTCCAAACTTGCCTTCGGCAAGAAGGCGCAGAACGTCCGCCTCTGCTCGAAGCTGATCGGCTGGAACATCAGCATCCGCAACGAAGACGACGGCGCCGAGCCGAAGAACAATTCGATCGCCGAACAGCTCCGTACCGCCGCCCGGAACCTCGCCGCGGAACTCAATGTCTCCGAGAAGACGGCGCGGCTTCTGGTCAACAACGGCTATGTCACCGTCGATGACTTCAAGGCGGCCGATCTCGATTCGCTGCTCGACATCGAGGGGATCGATCAGGATGAAGTGAACGTTGCCCGCAACCTGCTCGATGACTGAGCGGAGCAACAGGAGGTGAAACCGTGAACAAGATTTTAAAGGTAAAAGATATCGCAAAACAGTACGGCGTCCCGGCCCGGACCATTCTGGAAGAGCTGGCCGGTCAGGGCATCGAAACGCCGGACGCGGAAAACAGTGTCATTCCGGAAGACATGGTCGAGCTGGTCGAATCCTACTTCGCCGACCTTTTCGAGGCGGATGAAACCGCCATGCCCAAATCCAACCGCAAGGGCGGCGCGCCCAAAAAAGGCGGCTCCAAAAAGGATGATTCTCACAACAAACGGCAGTCGTCAGCCCCGGGTCGCTCCGGCGGGAAAGCTCCTCAGAGCACCTCTTCGGCAGTCTCCGGCGGGAAGCTGACCCTGCCGGCGCCGATCCTGGTCAAAACCCTCGCCGAAGCGGTGGGCAAGCGGCCGAATGAACTCATCACCGACCTGATCAAACTCGGCGAACTCGCCGGCATCAATCAGGCGATCAGCGAGGCGAACGCCAAAAAGCTCTGCGCCGGGTACGGCATCGAACTCACCATCGGCGCGCCGCCGAAACCGGCCGCACCGCCGCCGCCGGCGAAGCCGAAGCCGGAAGACAACCCGGCCTTCCTCAAGGAGCGGCCGCCGGTGGTCACCTTCATGGGGCACGTCGACCACGGCAAAACCTCGCTGCAGGATGCGATCCGCCACACGCATGTGACCGATGGGGAAGCGGGGGCGATCACCCAGCACATCGGTGCGTCGACCATCAACTACAAGGGGAAGAACATCACCTTCATCGACACCCCCGGACACGCGGCCTTCACCAGCATGCGCGCCCGCGGCGCCAATGTGACCGACCTGGTCATTCTGGTGGTCTCCGCGACGGAGGGCTTCAAGCCGCAGACCGTCGAAGCGATGAATCATGCACTGGCGGCGAAGGTTCCGATCATCGTGGCGATCAACAAGATCGACCTGCCGGATGCGGATCCGGACAAGGTGCTGCTCCACATGCAGCAGCACAATCTTTCGAGCGAAGACTGGGGCGGCACCGTCGGAACCGTCCGGGTGTCGGCCAAGACCGGCAAAGGTCTGCCCGACCTGCTCGAACGCATTCTCATTGAAGCGGAAATGCTCGAGCTCAAGGCCAATCCGCGGCGTCCCGCCTCGGGCGTGGTCCTCGAAGCGCAGCTGGAGAACGGCCTCGGCCCCACCGCCAGCGTCCTCGTGCAGGACGGAACCCTGCGGGTCGGCGATGTCGTGCTCTGCGGCGAACACTACGGCAAGGTGCGCACATTGATCAACGACAAGGGCGAGCGGGTCAAGTCCGCCGGCCCGAGCATGCCGGTCAAGGTGGTCGGCATCAATGGCGTGCCGGAAGCGGGCGACCATCTTGAAATTTTCGAATCGGAAAAGGCGGCACGCGCGGAATCCGAACGCCGCATCGCCGACAAGCGCGGCCACATGCTGGCCACCAGCGCGATTGCGACCGCGGAGGACCTCTTCAGCAAACTCAATGCGGAAGGGCGCAACACGCTGAACATCATCATCAAATCCGATGTGAAGGGTTCGGGGGAAGCCATTGCGCAGTCGCTCAACCAGCTCCCGTCGGAAAAGATCAAGGCCGAAGTGATCGCCAACGCGGTCGGCCCGATCACCGAGAACGACATTTCGCTCGCGGCGGCGACCAATGCGATCGTCATTGGATTCCACGTCCGGGTCAATCCCGGCGTCAACGATCTGGCCAAGAAGCAGCATGTTGAAATCCGCCTCTACAGCATCATCTACGAACTGCTCGAGGACATCACTGACGCACTCGCCGGCAAACTCGAACCGGAAAAGCGCGAGAAGGTGATCGGCGAAGCGAAGATTCTTCAGATTTTCGAACTCTCCAAGGGGCCGAAGATCTGCGGCTGTCTGGTGGAGTCCGGCGTGGTCAGAGTCGGCGCCAAGGCGCGGGTCCGCCGCGACAAGGAGCTGATCTACAACGGAGAGGTCGCCAGTCTGCGCCGCTTCCACGACGACGTCAAGGAGGTCAAGGCCGGTCTCGAATGCGGCATCCGCCTCGACAACTTCGCCGATTTTGTCGAAGGCGACGAAATCGAACTGTATGAAATCGAACTCAAGAAGGCGACGCTCTGACGAGCGCTCCTTCTTTCAGCAGAAAGGGGTGACCCATGGCCGAAAAAGTCGACCGGTTGACCCGGGTCAATGAACTGCTCAAGCGGGAACTCGCCGAGGCAATTGAACGGGGATTGATCTCCGCGCCGGGGGTTCTGGTTTCGGTAACGGAAGTGCATGCGAGCGTTGACTTGCGCAATGCGACCGTCTACATCAGCATTTTCGGCGCGGACTCCGCCCGGAAACACAAGATCATGCGCGAGCTCAACGAACAGCGGCTCGACTTCCAGCATCGCCTGGCGCGGGTTCTCGCCTTCAAGCATACGCCGGTGCTCGATTTCCGGCTCGATATGCGGACCGAACTCGGCGACCGGGTGCTGGAGCTGCTCAACGAAGAGGATTCCAACCGCGATGCATGAGCTCTGCACTCCCGGCGACGCGGCGGCGAAACTCGCGGCGGCGGAACGGATTCTGATCCTCACCCATGTGAAACCGGATGGCGATGCGGTCGGTTCCGCCCTCGGCATGCAGAAGTTTCTGCGCGATACGGGCAAACAGGCTGACGCGTTTTTTCCGGCGCCGCTGCCGCAGCGCTATCTCTGGATGACCGAAGGGAATGCGCCACTCCCGTCTCTGAGCCGGGAACAGGCCGCCGCCTGCGATCTCGTGCTGGTGCTCGACTGTGCAAGTCCGCTCCGCATCGCGGGGGGCGACGACCTCGACTGGGAGTTTTTGCAGCCCCTTCCGCTGCTCAATGTGGATCACCACGGCGGGAACACGGTCGAAGCGGGCAGCAACCTGGTCGACTCGAAAGCGGCGGCGGCGAGCCTGCTCGCGGCGGAAATCGCCTTTGCGTCCGGCCGGGAGCTCTCCCGGGGCGCGGCGACCGCATGGCTGCTCGGCCTCATCACCGACACCGGCGGCTTCCGCTTCACCAACACCGACGGCCGGGCCTTGCGGATTGCGGCACGGCTGCTCGACTGCGGTGCGGAACTGGAAAAGATCAACAACGCGGTCTTCTTCAGCAAACCGCGCAACCAGCAGGAGTTTGAAGCGGACCTGCTTCAAAACCACCTGAAATTCGCCTTCGACGGAAAATTCGTCTACGCCTGGCTGCCGGAGGAACTCTTCGCCGCCTATCACTTCGACATGCGCGACGGCGAAGGCGTGATCGACCTGCTGCGTGAACTGGAAGGAGCGGTGATCGTCGCCCTCTTCTACCGCCGCGGCGATGCGTTTAAAGTTTCGCTCCGCAGCAAGGATTCCCGCTATCCGGTCGGCCCGATGGCGCGCGCCCTCGGCGGCGGCGGCCACGACATGGCCGCGGGAATCACGCTCGTCCTCCCCGATTCCGGAGCGGTGGAAACTCTGCTATGCCAGGAGGTCGGCAAGCTGCTCGACACTGGTACACCAAAGGATATCTGATGCGCTACAACCCCAAAAAACACCGTCTTCCCCCCTTCACCAGCTCCGGCGTGCTGCTGGTGGACAAGCCGAAGGAGTGGACCAGCTTCGACGTGGTGAACTTCGTCCGCTCCCGTTTCAACGTGCCGAAGGTCGGCCATTGCGGAACGCTCGACCCGGCGGCGACCGGCCTGCTCGTGCTGGTGCTCGGGAAATTCACTCAGCTGAGCTCCAAATTCAGTGGAGAGGACAAGACCTATGAAGCGACGCTCCAGCTCGGGCTGGAGACCGACTCCTTCGACCTCGACGGCACCGTCGTCGCCGAACACGACTGGTCCGGCGTGACGGAGGAACAGCTCCGCGCCGTCCTCGCCGGGTTCGTCGGCGAACAGGAGCAGATGCCGCCGATGGTCTCCGCCGTCAAAAAGGACGGGAAAAAGCTTTATGAACTCGCCCGCGAAGGGGTGGAGGTCGAACGGGAGAGCAAACCGATCACCATCTTTTCGCTCGACATCACCCGTTGCGAGCTGCCGTTCTGCGACTTCACACTGCACTGCTCCAAAGGGACCTACGTGCGTTCCCTCTGCTCGGACGCGGGGAAGAAACTCGGCTGCGGCGGCACGCTGGCGGCTCTGCGCCGCACCCGGAGCGGACAGTTCAACATTGAGGACGCCATCACGGTCGATCAGCTCAAGGAGTTCGATCAGGCGGCGCTCGAGATCCACATCCGGAACTTCCTCTATGAAAAACTTTCCAGAATCGCGGGGGTGAATCATGCCGGATAACGATGTTCCGCTCAAAGCGATTGAAGAGGCGGTGGAATCGCTCCTGCCCGCCGCCGCGGGCGGCGATTTCACCATGCAGGCGGTGCTCAAGGCGGTTGGAGCGGGCAGATCGCAGAAACTGCAGGAGCGGATTGAACGCTTCCTCGACGGCGACGGCCGCTTCTTTTCCGACGGCCGGAGGAGCTTCCGGCTGAAGAGCGGTTTCTTCCGCAACTTTGCATTCCCGATCACGCCGGATGCGTGGGAGATCGAGAATGGAATTCTTTTCCCCGGTCACCGGTTCGCCCCCTTCATCGCGCCGGAAATCTTCCCCAGCGAAGTGCACTTCACCGCCGCGGACGGTTCGGAACCGGGGCGGCACGAGGTGACCGCCCCCCTGTCGCAGGTGTTTCACTACCATCTGCTGCTCGGCTCGGAACAGGTGTTCGACTTTTTCCTCGCCGACTCCCCGGCGAACGCCGGAATCCGGAACTCCGCGAAACCGACGGATCTGGTGACGCTCAACGTCTTCGACCTCGGCGCATTCTACCGAGAACACGACTTCCGGAAGGGCGACGCGCTGCTCTGCAAGGTGCTCGACTACGACGCCGGCCGTGTGGAGTTCCGCTACCTGCCGGGCGACGAACGCAAGGAGAACGATCTGGCCGCCTTCGTACAGCAGTTCGACAAGGCGCTCGACCTGGTGATCGACCGCTTTGAAAACTATCTGGAAATTCCGGAACAGCTCTGCTGGGCCTGCTACTGCGGCCGGGAATTTCTCCCGCCGGCGGAGCGCGCCGCTTCGTGCGACGAATATCTGCACCGCACCGGAGCCATTGAACTGCGCTGTGACGGCGACCATACGGTGCTCGACCGCCGCCAGACCGAAACCGATGACGAATACCAGCCGGAACTGCCGGAGGGCATGCGCTTTTCCCGCGGCGAAACCGCCGAAATCACCGCGATGCTCCGGGAGATCGGTTCGCCGCTTTCGCCGGTGGAGATCGACAGCTTCATTCTCGACAACTGCTACGCCCGCGAACTGGAGTTCGAGGATTTCTTCGCGCGGGCGTTCGGGCGGGAAAAACTCCACTTCGTCGACGAAGGGCAGCAGGCGGTCTTCTACAACTACATCGAAGACCGCTTCGAAGAGCTGACCGGCAACTACAACCGGGTGGACGATGAACTCAAGGCGCCGTTGCGCTCGACCATCATGGAACTGGTCGGTGACCGGCTCGAATTCTTCGACTTTCTCGAATCGACCGGCGAAAAACTCGACCAGCTTCCGAAAGAGAAGGTCCACCGCCTCGCGGAGGTTTCGATGCAGCTGGTGGAAATTTTGAAGATGCTGAACGATCCGCGCTTCACGCCGGATGAAACGGAACTGGATCAGCTGACCGAAACGGTCGAACAGCGGGCCGACGATCAGGAGGCGCTGATCGCGGAACTCTCCGACAGCGTCGCCAAAGAGGAATGAAGATACGCCGGACGGCGGGGACGCTCCGCCTCCCCGGCAGAGAACAGGACAGGAGATACAATATGACGAAACGAATTCTGGCGAGCGGCAACGAAGCCATCGCAATGGCCGCCTTCGACTGCGGCGTCAACCTCGGGACCGGGTATCCCGGTACTCCGTCGTCGGAAATTCTCGATCAATTCAATAAGGAGGGCGGCTGTGCACAGTGGGCGCCCAACGAGAAGGCGGCGCTCGAAGTCGCCATCGGCGCGGCCTTCGCCAACGGCCGGGCGCTGGTGACGATGAAGCACGTCGGGCTCAACGTGGCCGCCGACCCGCTGTTCACCATCGCCTACTCCGGCACACCGGGCGGGCTGGTGATCGTCAGCGCGGACGATCCCGGCATGGCCTCCAGCCAGAACGAACAGGACAACCGCCGCTACGCCGTCGCCGCCGGAGTGCCGATGCTCGAACCGGCCGACTCGCAGGAGTGCTACGATTTCACGATCCGCGCATTCGAGCTCTCCGAACAGTACCGGCGGCCGATTCTGCTCCGGGTCACCACCCGCGTCTGCCACTCCAAATGCATCCTTCAGCGGCGTGACGCGCTGCGGAAAGCCGCGGCGGGACACTTCGACAAAGATCCGAAAAGCAACGTGATGATTCCGGCCTACGCCCGGATCGCCCACCGCAAACTCCGCGCCACACTGCACGAGCTGGAAAAACTCAACGAGCGCGGCGAATTCACCCGTCTGGTCAAGGGCGGCCGCGAACTCGGCGTCATCACCTCGGGAATCAGCTTCCAGCACGTCTGCGACGCCGCCCCGGAGGCGTCGATCCTCAAGCTCGGCATGACCTATCCGCTGCCGATGGAGACAATCCGCAAATTCGCCGCCTCGGTGGATCGCTGTGTCGTGGTCGAAGAGGGAGATCCGGTGCTGGTCGACGCAATCCGCGCCGCCGGAATTCCGGTGGAAGGCAAAGATGAGATGTTTCGCTTCGGCGAACTCAACGTCAAACGGGTGCGCAATCTGCTCGCCGGCGATCTCACGCCGGAGAGCGCGCCGCCGGCGGGCAAACCGCCGCAGCTGTGCATCGGCTGCCCGCACCGGAAGTCCTATGAGACGCTGCGCGACCTCGGCTGCATCGTCTCCGGCGACATCGGCTGCTACACGCTCGGCGTACTGCCCCCCTTCGAAGCGGTGGATACCTGCGTCTGCATGGGCGCCTCGATCACCGTGGGGCTGGGCATGCGCCGGGTCCTGCCGGAGAAGGAGGCGCGCCGGGTGGTCAGCGTGATCGGCGACAGCACCTTCCTGCACACCGGCATCAACGGCATCGTCGAGATGGTCTACAACCGCCCGGCGACCGGTCACCTGGTGATCATTCTGGACAACAGCACCACCGCGATGACCGGCCTTCAGGAGCATCCGGGAACCGGACGCCGGCTCGACCACACCCCGGCGCCGCAGGTGAAGATCGAAGATGTGGTGCGCGGCATCGGCGTCGACCATGTCGATGTGGTTGACTCCACCGCCGATCAGGAGAAGTTCCGCGAGCTGGTCAAGGAGCGGCTGGCGGGGAACGACTGCAGCGTCATCATCGCCCGGCGCCCGTGCATTCTCGCGCTGGCGAAAATCAAGTCATACGGGGAGAAGAAATAAGATGGAAAAGACCACCAACGTCACCGTCGCCGGTCTCGGCGGACAGGGAGTTCTGACGGTTACGGATATTCTTGCGGAGGTGCTCTTCCGCGCCGGATTCGACGTCAAGAAGAGTGAAGTGCACGGCATGAGCCAGCGCGGCGGCTCGGTTTCGAGCGAGGTGCGTTTCGGCAAGGCGGTCGCCAGCCCGATGGTTCCGGAAGGGGAGAGCGACTATCTCATCGTGATGGAGCCGACGCAGGTCGAAGTCAACCAGTACAAACTTCGTCCGGGCGGGGTGCTGATCACCACCGCCGATGTGCCGACGGAAAAGCTCAAGAATCCGAAGGCGCTCAACACGATGATGCTGGGCGCGCTCTCGGCGCATCTGGGAGTCGATCACGCGCTGTGGCTCGAGGTGATCAAGGAGTTTCTGCCGCAGAAGCTGCACGAGCTGAACCTTGAAATGTTCGAACTCGGCCGGCAGGCGGCCCTGAAGAAATAAACAGGAGAGCGTAATCATGCCGATCAAACAGTTGTCGCTTTTCGTGGAAAATCAGCCCGGCAGCCTGAGCAAGGTCTGCCAGGTGCTGAAGGAGAACCGGATCAACATCAGCACGCTGTCCCTGGCCGACACCCGGGAATACGGCATTCTCCGGCTGCTGATTCAGGAGTATGAACGCGCCCGGGATGTGCTGGAAAAGGCAGGCTACGTGGTCAAGGTGACCGACGTTCTCGCGCTGACGGTTCCGGATCACCCGGGCGGTCTTGCCGACACCCTGGCGATTCTCGACAAGCATGCGCTTTCGGTGGAATACATGTACGCCTTCACCTACGGCCGCAGCAACAAGGCGATCATCGTCTTCCGCTTTGAAAATCCGGAAAAGGCGATCGCGATGCTGAAAGACGAGCCGATTGAACTGGTCCGGGCGGAAGAGCTGTTTTAACCGAAGAACTCAACAGAGAAAATGTCTCGGTTCGTTATTCCCAACCGGATTTTCGACCCGGCCGCGGAATGCATGCCGCGTTCCGACCGGGCCGGATTGCAGGCCACCCATCTCCGCCGCGCGGTGGAACAGGCGCACAAGGTGCCGTTCTACCGCAGAAAATTCGCGGCGAAGAACATCACCCCGGATGCCATCAAGACCATCGACGACATCCGGCGCCTCCCCTTCACCACGCGAAAGGATCTGGCCGACGCCTATCCTTTCGGCTTTTTCGCGGTGCCACGCCGGGAGCTGGCCCGGATGCATACGGCGGAGGGAGCGGAAAATCAGCCGCTCTTCGTCGGTTATACCCGAAACGATCTCAAGCTCTGGAGCATGCTCTGCGCCCGGATTCTGGTGTCAGGCGGTCTCACGTCGGACCAGCTGGTGCAGGTCTCCTTCTGCTACGGGCCGCTGACCGAAGGATTCGGTCTGCACGGCGGCATTGAGCGGGTCGGAGCGGCGGTGCTGCCGGCCTCCGGCGGCGACTCCCTCCGGCAGCTGCGGCTGCTGAAGGACGCCCAGGCCGATACGCTGGTCTGCAACCCCTCGTGCGCGCTGGATCTGGCGGAAACCATCGCCCGGACCGGAACGCGCCGCAGCGAACTGGCGCTCCGGCTTCTCCACCTCGGCGGAGAACGGTTGACACCGGAGGTGCGCGGTTCGCTGGAGGAACAGCTGGGCGTGCTGGTCTTCAACAACTACGGTCCGCCGGAAGTGCTGGGCCCCGGCGTGGCGGGGGAATGTGCCGCGCGCTGTGGAATGCACATTCAGGAGGATCACTTCTGCGTCGAGTGCATCCATCCGGAGACGCTCGAACCGGTCGCGGAGGGGGAGGTCGGCGAGCTGGTGCTCACCTCGCTCACGCGCGAGGCGTGTCCGGTCATCCGTTACCGGACGGGCGATCTGGTGCGGCTGAGCCGCGAAGTGTGCGCCTGCGGCCGGACGACGCTGCGCATGTGCCGGGAGATTCCGGAGGCCGCCGCCGCGTCTCTGTAACTTGTGTCACCACAGAATGTATGCGATCGATCATCCATACGGAAGGAGCATCTCATGAACGACATGCTGTACTGCATCAAAATCACGGACGAGTCCGGAGATTTCAATCTGGTTGCGGAAATGCTCGCCGCGCTGGAGCTTGACTTCAGCAGCTGGGAGGACCGGGAGAATCCGCGCGTCATCCACACCGTCTACGCTCAGGATCCGGAGAGCGCCGCCGCCAACCTCGAACGGCTCCGGAGCGCGATCCGCGAATGGGAAGCGCTCGGCGTCAAGGTGGGCGCGCTTGAAACCTTTGAAATGAAGAAAGAGGACTGGGCGGAGGCGTGGAAGAAATATTTCCACCTCATCCCGATCTCCGACCGGCTGATCATCAAACCGAGCTGGCTGGAGTGCGAGGAGAAACCCGGCCGGAAGATTCTGGAGATCGACCCGGGGATGGCGTTCGGCACCGGGCAGCACGCCACCACCTTCTACTGCCTCGAGGTGATCGACCGGCTGTCGACCGATCCGGAGGTAAAGAGTCTGCTCGACGCCGGGTGCGGCTCCGGAATTCTCTCCATCGCCGGCGCACTGCTCGGCTACTCCCCGGTCGACTGTTTCGACAACGATCCGGAAGCGGTCGAGGTCTGCCGGGAAAATCTCGAGCGGAACCGGATCACCGGCGTGACGCCGACGGTGGGAGACGCCGCCGTCTATGCGGGCCGTCCGGAGAAATATGATCTGGTCTGCGCCAACATTCTCGCGCATCTGCTGCTCGCCTTCCGGGAGAACATCGTCACCTGGGTGCGGCCGGGCGGCTATCTCACGCTGGCCGGCATCCTCACCGGGGAGTTCGATGCGCTGAGCAGGGCGTTCCAGCAGCTCGGCTTCCGGGAGCTGGAGCGCCGCACGCTGCGGGAGTGGACCAGCGGCCTCTTCCGCAAAGAGTGACGGCGGAGTTTTCGAAGCTTTGCCCCGGAAATTCACTTGAAATCCGGGGCAAGGCATGGTATACTTTATAGATGCCGCCCCTCCCCGGCGATGCCGGGAAACGGAGTCTGAACAGTCATTATTCACCAGATACGAAAGAGTTGAAATCATGGATTATTCACGTTATTTCCGCGATTACCCCACTCCCGACGGCCGGTTCGGACCGTACGGCGGCGCCTATCTTCCGCCGAAACTCATGGCGGCGTTCCAGGAGATTCAGGACGCCTACCAGTCCATCTGCCGCTCCGCGCACTTCATCAATGAGCTGCGCCGCATCCGGCGGGAGTTTCAGGGGCGGCCGACTCCGGTCTACCACTGCGACCGGCTGTCGCGGCTGCTCGGCAACTGCCAGATTTACCTCAAGCGCGAAGATCTCAACCACACCGGCGCCCATAAGCTCAACCACTGCATGGGCGAAGGTCTGCTCGCCAAGTTCATGGGCAAGAAGCGGCTGATCGCGGAAACCGGCGCCGGCCAGCACGGCGTGGCGCTCGCCACCGCCGCCGCCTACTTCGGGCTGGAGTGCGAAATCCATATGGGCGAAGTCGACATCGCCAAGCAGGCCCCCAACGTGACCCGCATGAAGATTCTGGGCGCGAAAGTGGTTCCGGTCACCTTCGGATTGAAGACCCTGAAGGAGGCGGTGGACTCCGCGTTTGAATCCTATGCGAAGAACTACAAAGATTCGATCTACTGCATCGGCTCGGTGCTCGGGCCGCACCCCTTCCCGCTGATGGTGCGCGACTTCCAGTTCTGCATCGGCGAGGAATCGCGCGAACAGTTCCTGTCGATGACCGGCCAGCTGCCAGATGCGATCTGCGCCTGCGTCGGCGGCGGCAGCAACGCGGCCGGCTCCTTCGCCGCCTACCTGGCGGACCCGGTGGATATCTACGGCGTCGAACCGCTCGGCCACGGCTCCCACCTCGGCGACCATGCCGCGTCGCTGACCTACGGTACGCCGGGGTCGATGCACGGCTTCGACAGCTATATGCTCAAGGATGAATCGGGCGGTCCGGCGCCGGTCTATTCGATCGCCAGCGGCCTCGATTACCCCTCGGTCGGCCCGGAACACGCGTTCTGGAAGGACCTCGGCCGGGTCAACTACGTCACCTGCACCGACGAAGAGGCGGTGGACGCGTTCTTCAAGCTCTCCCGCTACGAAGGAATCATTCCGGCGCTGGAGAGCGCGCACGCGGTCGCCTATGCGATGAAGTGGGCGAAGACCCATCCGTACGGTTCGATTCTGGCGACCTGCTCGGGTCGTGGCGACAAGGACGTCGACTACGTGGTCGAACATTACGGTTACGGCGAAAACTACAAGTTTAATCCGGAGGAAAAATAAACCATGCAGACGTGCGAGCTCGACATTGACGGGATCCTGTTCAACGGAATGCGGATTCCTACGCAGAACGGAACAATTCTGTTGATTCAGGGCCGCACGGCCAACCTCGGCTGCGGCTACTTCACGACGGCGACGGCGGACAGACTCAACGACCGCTTCGCCATCGTGACCGGCGTCGGCAGCTTCGCCGATATGATGGAGGCGAAGGTCGTTGCCGTCAGCGCCGCGGCCGCCGCATGCGGCGTGACGGCCGGAATGAGCGGCCGTGAAGCGCTTTTGAGCATGGAGAAGTGCTGACGCTCCGGGTACGGAACGCAAAGAAGAAACAGGATGCCCCCGCGGCCCGGCTTCGCGCTGACCGTACCCGCTCCGCTCCCCTGCCCCGGACCTGCCGGGGAGGTTCCGCCGCCGGCGCAGACGGCTCCACGCAAGAGGGGCCCCGGCGATGCGGGCTTGTTGCTTTTCCCCTTCCCCCAGGTCGCCGGAAGGCGCCTGCCCCCGGATTCCCTCCCCCCCTGCGAAAATCTGCTTTTTTTCTCTTTTCGACTTGCAAATGCAAACGTTATCGTTTATTTTGAATAGAGAGCGGATTCACCAGTACGAGACAGAGAATCGGTGGAAGCCGCTTCGATGGAACAACAGTCAGGATTGGAGAAGAAGCCATGGCTTCGACAATAGTGGACGTTGCGGCGAAGGCGGGGGTGTCGGTCAGCACGGCCTCGCGGATTCTCAACGGCGGAACCAAGGGGCTGCGCCGCGACGCCGTCGGCCGGGCGGAAGCGGTGCTGGCGGCGGCGAAGGAGCTGTGCTACCAGCCGAACCGGACCGCCCGCGGTCTGGTGCTGAAACGGAGTTTCACCATCGGCGTTGTGGTGACGGAAATTCACAATCCGGTACGGACCCGGTTGATCGACGCGCTCCGCTCCATTGCTTTTCAACGCGGTTTCGGGGTGATGGTCTCCGGTGTGAACTGGGGGGAAGATCCCGGCCGGCAGTTGAGCAACCTGCTCCATCACCAGGTGGATGGCCTGATTCTCTCGCACCTGCCGAACTATTCGGCCTCTCTGCAGCGGCAGTTGCGGGAGTGCGGCATCCCGGTCGTCGGCTTCGGTATCGCCGGAGCGGCGGGGTTCGACAATCTTGCGATCGACTACCCGCAGGCGGTCTACGAACTCACCTGCCATCTGATCGAACAGCACGGCGCAAAGCGGATTCTTTTTGCCGGAGGTGACACGCATTCCTCGCGCTACGCTGGCTACTGCCGGGCGATGCAGGCGCATGGACTGCCTGCCGCCCCGCACCGGAAGACTGAAAAAGTCACGTTGGCAAGCGGTTGCGCCATGGGGCGGGATCTTGCCGCCAACCGGCCGATTCCGGAAGCGGTCGTCTGTCACAACGACATCTTCGCCATGGGGCTCATCGCCGGGCTTCGCGACGCCGGATATTCCGTTCCGGGGGATCTGCTGGTAACCGGGATCGACAACATCGAATTCGCTTCCTACAGCAATCCCCGTCTCACCACGGCGGGGGTGGAGGTTGAAACGCTGGCCGGACAGTTGTGCGAACGGCTCTTCCGCCAGATCGACGGGGAACACTCCACCGACGTCCATGAGACGGCGGTCCCTGTTCGCTGCTTTTTCCGGGAATCCTGCGGCTGCCGGGAAATTCCGCCGCAATAAAAAGAGGCTGACCCCTCATGGAGAACAAATGAACTGTGTAAATCTGGATCCTGTCGTCGAGAAAATCATCCGGGTACTGCAAGCCCATAAGCTTGCCCGGCCGGGGGAATACTGCCGTTTTCTGTGGGACTCCCCCGAAAAGAACCGCAAACTGGGGAACAATGAGTACGGCTGCGCAGACGCCGTCAACATCCGTTATTCGCTGGGGCTGCCGGGGGCGGAACCGGAGGAACGGGAGGAGACCATCCGGACGCTGCAGGCGTTTCAGAATCCGGAAAACGGCCTCTTCCAGGAACGCGATCACCACCCGTACCATACGACGGCGCACTGCATTGCCGCCCTGGAAATTCTGGATGCGGCGCCGCTCCATCCGGTCCGGGCGCTGGCACAGTACGAGACTCCGGAAGGAATCCTGGCGCTTCTGGAGTCGCTCGACTGGCGCGGCAACCCGTGGGGGCAGTCCCATCGCGGCGCCGGCGTATTCGCCTCGCTGCTGATTCTTCACCGGGGCGGACTCGCCTGGCAGGACGCCTACTTCGACTGGCTCGCCCGGCACTGCGATCCCCAGCGGGGCCTGAGTCTTGCCGGCAGTTTTGGGGAAAAACCGCTCTGTCACCATCTGAACGGCTGGTTCCACTACCTCTTCAACCATCTGGCGGCGCGGCGGCCGTTCCCGCACGCAGAGGCGCTGATCGACAGCTGTATTGACCTCTATCGGCAGAACGGGCTGGGGGAACCGCCACAGGTGGTCTTCGCGCAGGAGTGCAGTTTCCGGGAGATCGACTGGATCTTTGCGGTTCATCGCGCCTCCTGCCAGACGCCGCACCGCCACGGAGAATGCATGGAGCTGCTGCGCGACTGTGCCGGCCGTTTCGTCTCCTACCTGGCATCGGTGGACGAAACCCGCGACGAGGGGATGAACGATCTGCACAGCCTGTTCGGAGCGGTTTGTGCGCTCGCCGAGCTCCAGCTCGCCCTGCCGGGGGAACTGCGCAGTTCGGTTCCCCTGCGGAACGTGCTGGACCGGAGGCCTTTTATCTGAAATCACAAGTTGCGGGAAATCCCTCCGGGGGAGACTTGTATTCTCGCAAGATTGTGCTAAATTACACCAATTCCAGAGAAAGGGGGGAGCATCCCCCTGCAGCCGAAACAACCGCATCCGGGTGTTCCGGCTGTAATCTGCTGTCTTTGAACAAAGGAGGTTCATTGATTATGGGAGAGACCAGAGAATTCAAAACCGAAGTCCGGCAGCTGCTGGATCTGATGATTCACTCACTGTACTCCAACCGCGACATTTTCCTGCGGGAACTGGTGGCCAACGCCGCCGACGCCATCGACAAGGCGCGCTTCGAAAGCCTGACCCATCCGGAAATGGCGAAGAAGTGGGAGATCCGCATCACGCCGGATAAAAAAGCGAAGACCCTCACCATCAGCGACAACGGCATCGGCATGACGCAGGACGAGGTCGTCGAGAACATCGGCACCATTGCCAAGAGCGGCACCCGTGCGTTTCTGAAGCTTCTCGAGGAGCAAGGGTCGAAGAAAGAGGAACTGCCCGAACTGATCGGTCAGTTCGGCGTCGGATTCTATTCGGCGTTCATGGTGGCGGGCGAAGTGGTCATCGTCACGAAGAAGGCCGGTTCGGATGCACCCGCAGTGCGCTGGAGCAGCCGCGGCGAGGGCGAATACGAGCTGGATTCCGCGGAGAAGAGCGAACCGGGCACCGAAATCACCCTCCACCTCAAGGAGGACGCCGAACAGTATCTGGAAAGCTGGAAACTGAGCGGAATCATCCACAAATATTCCGACTTCATCGAGTATCCGATCGTCATGCCGGAGGTCAAAGTCAATGAGGACAAGACCGAAACCGTCACCGACCGGGTGCTCAATTCGCAGAAGGCGATCTGGCTGCGGAAGCCGTCGGAGATCACCGAAGAGGAGTACAAGAGCTTCTATTCGCACCTCTCCAACTTCGGCGGAACCGAATATCTGAAGGCGATTCACCTCTCCGCCGAGGGGACCAGCGAGTTCAAGGCGCTGCTGTTTCTGCCGAAGCAGGCGCCGTTCAACCTGCTGATGCCGGATTTGCAGAAGCGTGGGCTTCAGCTCTACGTCCGCCGCGTCTTCATCACCGACGAGTGCAAGGAGCTGATTCCGGACTATCTGCGGTTCGTCTGCGGCGTGGTGGATTCCAACGATCTGCCGCTCAACGTGTCGCGCGAGATTCTCCAGGAGAATCCGCAGCTGGCGCGGATTGAGAAGGCGGTGACGGCGAAGGTGCTGAGCGAACTCAAGAAGCTGCTGGAAACGGACCGGGAGGCCTATGCGGGCTTCTTCCGGGAGTTCGGCCGTATCTTCAAAGAGGGGCTGCACACCGACTTCGCCAATGCCGAGAAGCTCAAGGATCTGGTGATGTACGAGTCGATGAACACCGAACCCGGCAAAATGATCACGCTCGCCGAATATGTCGCGGCGATGCCGGAGTCGCAGAAGGAGATCTACTACATCACCGGAGAAAAGCGCGAATCGGTCGCGTCGTCGCCGGCGCTGGAATATTTCCGGTCGAAGGGGTATGACGTGCTGTTCATGACCGATCCGATCGACGACTGGATCATGCAGCAGATGTTCCAGTACCGCAAGAAGAACTTCAAATCGATCGCGAAGGGCGACTTTGAAGTGGAAGGTGCGGCGGACATGCTGAAAGCGGCGCAGGAGAAGTTCGCCGGTCTGGTGGAGTTCCTGAAGAAGGCGCTGGGCGACAAGGTGGGCGAGGTGCGCTTTTCGGCGCGTCTTACGGACAGTCCGTGCTGCCTGATTACGGAAGGCAACGCATTGAGTCCGCACCTGGAGCGGCTGTTCAAGGCGATGCATCAGGAGATTCCGGAAAGCAAGCGGATTCTCGAACTGAATCCGAAACATCCGCTGATTGAAGCGATGTTCGAGCTGAGCAAACAAAGCGACAAAGCGCCGGAACTGGAGATGTACGCGAAGGTTCTGTTCGACCAGGCGCTGCTGACCGAAGGCAGTCCCCTGCCCGATCCGGCGGCGTTTGCGCGCGAAGTGACGAATCTGCTGCTGAAAGGAATCAGCGGCAAATAGGATTCCGGACGCGCCGGCGGGAGGCATCAACCGTACCTGCCGGCGCGATTGTGGATCATTTTTTGAAAAAACGGCAAAATCGCGCTTGAAAAACAAAGATTCCGGCGCGATATTTAGGCCGTTCCCGGAGAGATGGTCGAGTGGTTTAAGGCAGCGGTCTTGAAAACCGCCGTGGCGCAAGTCACCGAGGGTTCGAATCCCTCTCTCTCCGCCATTTATTTTTCCCCTTCCAATTTCTGGTAAAAAGAGAATCTTTTATTCAATGGCGCTAAAAGTCGTTGGTGTAAAGGGATTTGCGCAAATTGCTGAGGTGTGTTTGAAACACACTCAGAATCTGAAAAAAGGTCTTT
>NZ_DBEXAY010000042.1:0-10967 GCF_048170485.1 Victivallis sp.
TCAATTTTTTTTGAAAACATATCAGATCAGGCGAAGGACGGATGAAGATTCAGGAGATTGCGAAAAAGGCGAACGTTTCCACCGCAACGGTGTCGCGGGTGTTCAGCAACCACCCGAACATCCGGGAGGAACTGCGGGAACGGGTCCTTGCGGTGGCCCGGGAAACCGGCTACCACCCCCGGCTCTCCCAGAAGCAGCAGAATGTCATCGTCATCAGTCCCTTCCGGGAGATCTACCCCATCCGGAGCTACGTCGAAATGGTGACCTCGGAACTTGCGCTGACGCTGTCGGCGCGCGGCTACCGCATCGAAATGCTCCCGCAGGACAACCTCCGCCAGCTGGAGCATCTCCGCTTCTGCGGAGCGGTTTCCATCGGCATCGACGCGGAAAAGTTCGGGAACTGGGAGGAGCGTTTCGCCGCACCGCTCGTCATCATCGACCGCGACGTGCCTCCGGGAAACGGCGAAATCTATTCGGTCCGCTCCGATGAAACCCAGGCGATGCATCTGGGCGTCGACTGCCTCGCCCGGCACGGCTGCCGCAAGGTCGGCGTCCTCATCTACGGCGAGGCTGGGATCGGCAACACCGGACTCCGCCGCGAAGCCGTGCTGCACGCCCTGCGCCGTCACCAGCTTCCGATCTCGGAGCGGCTGGTGCGTTTCGCCCTCGCCGACTCCTACATGGAGGAGATCGGCAAGCTCCTGAAACTCGGCATCGACGGGCTCTTCTGCCCCGGCGGAAACGCCGGAATCATCGCGGCTTACGTGCTCTCGCTCTACAACCGGCGCATTCCGGACGACATCTCGCTGGTCGCCTCCGAGCGGAGCATGTACTCCCGCTACGCCATTCCGCCGCAGACCACGATCACGCAGGACTACGCCGCGCAGGCCGCTGCCGTCGCCGATCTGCTCGACGCCCGGCTGCGCGGCGACGCCTTCCCCCGCCACACGGTCATTCCCTACCGGCTCCTCGAACGGGACAGCGTGCGGGAGGCCGCCGCCGGAATGGATGCCCGCCCCTGACGCACCGGCAGTTCACCGCAGCGCGGCGCTCCGGAACTCCGTGGGGGTGCAGCCGACCTGTTTCCGGAAGCAGGAGGAAAAATAGTTGCTGTCGGCAAATCCGACCGCGCGGGCGACTGCGGAAACCGGCATCGGCGAATTCAACAGCAGCCGCCGCGCATTATTGATCCGCAGTGCATTCAGGAAGCGCATCGGCGACTGCCCCGTCCCCCGGATGAACAACCGGTGAAGCGTGCTCACCGAAAGAAAGGCGTAATCGGCAAGCGCCGCAAGCGTGATCTCATGCATGTAGTGCTGCTCCATGTAGCTGAGAATTTTCTCCAGTACGACCGATTCCGGCCGTCCGGCCCGCGGCCCGAGGGAGGAAAAATAGTCGGCGAGCTGGAAAACGATCTCCATGAAGCGGGCGACACCGAGGAAGTGGCGTCCAGGCAGGTCGGATTCCAGAATGTCATGAAGCTGATCGAGTTTCAACGAAATCGCCGCCAGTTCCGGCTCGTCGAGCAGCAGATGCTCCGTGGGTTCCTCATGCAGGAACAGCGCCCGGTATCCGGAATTGGTTTCAATATCGTGCAGCGGCAAAACCGCCGGATCGTAAAGGATGTTGTAGATGTGAAAATCCTCCACCTGCTCATATCCGTGCAACGTGCCGGGTTCGACGGCGAACACCTCCCCCTGGGAAACCCGTGTACAGGAGTCTCCCACCCGGTGCAGACAGCTGCCGGAAGCGACCACAACCAGTTCCGTGAAGTCATGTTGATGAAGCGGTTCCGCCATCCGGTGGTGGCTGCTGATGCAGCGCAGCGCAATCTTCTCTTCGAAGAACTCCCGGCGGGAGCGGAACGGCTTACGCGTCCGCACCCGGGTAGTCCGTCGTCTGGTATACAACGCCATGGCCATTCCCCCACGCGCTCTGCTGCGGCGGAATCACCGGACGGGGCGTTTTTCAAGCCGGTGGTCCTTTTCCGGCAATCGTTTGCCCCCGGTCCGTTTTCTGCCGCAGTTGCTTTTTCAAACTCTTTTTGACAAAAAAATACAGCCAAATGAACATTTTTTCAAGGTATTTCTTCCGGATTCATCTATATTATCCATAGAGAAACCAACTGACGGAAAGGATTTGACGATGGCTAGATCAACAAATTTCATCCCCGCCGCCTCCCCCCTGCCCGGACTCAGGAGCCGTATGTGTTTTACTTTGATTGAACTCCTCATTGTAATTGCGATCATTGCAATTCTCGCCGCCATGCTGCTGCCGGCGCTGAACGCGGCAAGGGAGAGGTCGAAAGCGATCAGCTGCGCCAATACTTTAAGCTCCTTCGGAAAGTTTTCTCTCTTTTATCAAAGCGATTATGACGGCTGGTGCCCCGCGATAAACACGGTGGGGGATCTATCCAGTCTGCGCTGGGTTTTTCAGCTGCGCCCGTACGCAAAGTTGAGTGCGGATGATGTGTATTTCTGGCCGAACAGCCTGATCTGCCCCAATGCCTCTCTGGCACGCGCCACCACATCGCCCAGCTACCCGGGCTGCTCTTATCTGTCGAATTCCTACGGACTCAACCGGGAAGGTCTGCCCAGTCATGCGGAACACAGCAACGGTGTATACCGGGGAGTGCGCAACACCCAGCTGAACCGCCCCTCCTCCAAACTTCAATTCGCGGACGGAACGGACTGGATGATCTGCTATGAACGCGCCAACAAGTTGATCTATTACGATGTTTACGGAGAATCCTACGCCGCCTCCTACAACAATATGCCGGCCTACCGCCATTCCAGCCGGTTGAATGCGGTCTTCTTCGACGGCCATGTCGCCGCCCCCTCCTACGGGGAACTCTGGGATGGAACAAGTACGGAAACGAGCCGCAATTACAAGGAAAAATGGAATCTGAAACAGAAATAAATCCCGGAACAAAAATGAAGAGCAAGGCCCTTTTTCTGAACATCGTGCTCCTGTCCCTCTCGTTGCTGCCGCTCCATGCATCTGCGGATTTCACCAGAAACGTGAAAATTTCTCCCGACGGCAGTTTCACTCTCGACGGTCGATACCGCTTTTCTCTGATCCGCTACGATCTGAAATGGAGACCGATCCGCCAGGTCAGGGTGAAACCGGATCATGGGTATCCTCGATCGGAAGAGACGCAGTTCTCACTGCGGGGAGAGTTCAGCCGCTTCCGGATTTCCGAAATCATCCGAATGCAGCAGAAGACGACAGCGCGGTTCCGCTGGGAAACCAGCCTGACCGCAGAAAAGGAAACCATCCCATGCCGACTGCTGTTCCTGGGGACAGATCTGCCGCTCAACCGGAAAATAGAATTGCGGATTGACGGGAAACCGGTAACCATGCCGCCGGACTGCAAAAAAAAAAATGTGTTCAGCGGCCAAGCCCGGCTGGTGGAAGTAAAGGATCCCCACGGCGTTTTTACTGTCGCCGGAAACTTTTACCTGTACTGCACCGGGAAATTTCTTCAGGGAGAAGACGAGTACTACCAGCTTCGCTTTCTGCCGGCAGAACAGCACCCGGAGCAGGTGAAAAAATGGCATCTCTCACTGGATTTCCAATATGAGTTTGCCCGGAACGATCTCAAATCCATCCCGCTGGATCTCTCCGGAATTTTCAACCGGAGCTTTCGCGACGACAGCGCAGTTCCCGGCTGGACCGGACAGGGAAAAGATATGGATCTCCGCGCCCTGCAAACCGGAGAACACAACTTCTACAGCGTTCGAATCAACACACTCTCCCCGGAACAAAATGGCGGGAAATCCTGTCTTATCCTCGGTCAGACCTTCGAACCGAAGTCTGCCGAGGTGGATTTTGCCCGCCTTCCGACCGGAATGACCTACCTCTATCTCTTTCACGCCTCGGCCTGGACGCCGGTGAACAGCAAACCGGTCGGATTTCTCGTCCTCCGGTATGCGGACGGGCGTTCCGAGAAAATCGCAGTCGCCGCCGGTCGCGACTGCGGGAACTGGTATCGTCCCGCCGGAGAGAGCAATGCCCATCTGGTCTGGACTGGAAAGGTGCCTTCTGCCGAGGTTGGTCTATATCTCTCCGCTTTTCGGCTGAAAGGAGAGCTGGCCGGCCTGAAATTTCTCCCGGCTTCCGGAAATACGCTCTGGATGATCGCCGGAGCCTCGCTCGCGGATGGACTTGCCCGTTACCCGGTCGAAGAGGAATTCGTTGTCCGGCAGGGACCGGACTGGTTGCCGATCCATTTTTCAGGGACGACGGCAGAGGGCTCGCCGCTGGACTTTTCCATTTTCCGCGAGCGGCCCGCCGGGAAATACGGCCATATCATCGCCGATGCGAACGGCCATTTCGTCTTCGAGAAAGCCCCGGCAAAACGGATTCGCCTGCTGGGCCCGAATCTTGTCGGCAGTGCCAACTTCCCGGACCGCCCGGAAACTGAGCAGTTCATCCGGAACGCGGAACGCCTCGGATACAACACCGTCCGGCTTCACCATTTTGAGGAAGGGATCCTGAAGCGCGATGCCGCAGACAGTCTTTCCATCGATCCCGGACAGTTGAAGAAATTTCACTTCCTGATCGCACGGCTGAAGGAACATGGATTTTACGTATGTCTCGATCTCTATGCCAGCCGGAAACTGAAAGCCGGCGATCAAATTCCTGAATTCGACAACACCGGTGAATTCAGCATGAAAAATCTGATTCCCGTCAGTCCGGCCGCCATGCGGAACTGGAAGACGTTTGCCCGGAAAATCCTCACCGCAAAAAACCCGTATACCGGCCTCACTCTCGCCGAAGATCCGGTCCTCTATTCGGTAAACCTGGTAAATGAAAATGCTCTGATCGGCGTCTGGAACAGTGGCAGGACTTCACTCGGCGCACGAAAGATCTACCTGCAGAAATTCGAAGAATACCTGCAGGCCGGGCAGTTGACCCCCGACGAAAAACAACTTACCCGCAACGGCATCTTCATCGAATTTCTCAATGCGCTGCAGAGCCGGTGCATTCAGGAACAGATGCGGTTTTTAAAAGAGGAAATCGGCCTAAAAGCGTTGATTACCGATCTGAACAACTATATTCCATTCACGCTGACAGGCCTCCGCTCCGGTCTCGACCATGTGGATAATCACCTCTATTGGGATCATCCGCAATTCCCCGGGAAGCGCTGGGGCATTCCCTTTGTGTTTCACAACCGCTCCGCCATCAGTGTCGATGCCGCCATGCCGCGGGAAATCATGGCAACCCGTGTATTCGGCAAGCCGTTCACCGTAACGGAATTTAATTTCTGTGTTCCCAACACCTGGCGGGTCGAGTGCCCGGCCCTCTTCGGCGGATATGCCGGGCTGCAGGACTGGGACGGTCTCTATCGATTCGCCTGGTCCCACGGAATCAACGGCATGAGATCGAGCAACCGCCCCCTGAATCATTTTGACATCGCCAACAACATTCAGGCGCAGATGGCCGAACGCATTCTCTACATGCTGTTTATCCGGGGCGATGTCAAGGCGGCAGCAGACGCCTACGCCTTTACATTCAGCCCGGAACAGCTGCGGTCGTTGAAGGGGAACAGTCGTGCCGGTGATTATCCGGCGAGGTTCCAGAAGCTCGGTCTCTTCGACCGCATCGGCTCACTGACCGAACAGCAACAGATCCCCGGCGTAAAAAAGGTCCATCCTCTCCGGGAAGGCTGGGATCAGGAGCTTTCCCGCAAAGCACGTCAGGCGCTGGACTCTTTGCGGGAAACGGGCAGCATCACCTCCTCCACCGGAGAGATCACCTTGAACCGGATGGATAAATCTCTGCGGGTCATTACATTGCGGAGTGAAGTTCTGACCGGTTCCGGCACGCAGAAGGGAGCCGTTATTGCCTCCGCAAAATTGAGTAACTTTCAGACCGTTGCCCTGATGTCGCTGGATGGGAAAAGTCTCACGGAAAGCGAGCGACTTCTGCTGATACAGCTGACCGATCTCTCCAATAACGGTCTGCGCTTTGAAGACAAAAGCAGGCGTGTCCTGCTCAGCTGGGGAGCTCTCCCCCAGATGCTTGAGCGCGGAACGGCGGAGATTACGCTCCATTTGCCGCATCCAATGAAAATCCGCCCTCTGGAACTGGATGGGACGGTGTCACAGAAAGAACTTCCGGCAGAATTCAGCAATGGGAAACTGCGCTTTCACATTGCAACGGATTTTCTGCCCGGTGGAACGCTCGCCTCCCTGCTGATCCGCGAAAAAAACAAGGCAACAGGCCGTTAGCGGCAACGCCCGGGTGAAGGCCCTTTGACGCACTCCGGCAAAACAGCCGGCACACTCCGCGGAACTTTCATGAGAGAATGGATCTCCTGCGACAAAAGAGATTTGTATTTCCTCCGGATCATGATATGTTAATTAAAATATATCCACTTAGTTGAGAACAAAGAGGATTTCATCATGTATCCGGTTCCGATTACTTACCTGTTTGATTTCGAGTTCAGCACGGAAAAAATGCGTCCCTATATCATGGCGGAGTTCGCCGCCAACGGCGCCCGCCACCTGGTGCTCACCGATGTGCTCATCAGCCAGTGCATGCAGAATCCGCGCCTGAAAAATCAGCTCAAAGAGGAGATTGCTCAGGCCGGCTTGACCTTCGTCGACGCGCATGCGCCGTTCGGAACCAATGAGGACCTCAATGTACCCGATCCCAGCTTGCGCGGCGCAATGCTCGACCGGCTGAAACTCGCTCTCCGCATCACGGCGGAATTCGGCGTCGACAGCATCACCATCCACACCGGCAATGCCGTCAAGGAGTGGCGGGGCTACACCCTTCAACAGCTCCACGACGCCCTTCTTGCTTCGCTGGAGGTTCTGCTGCCGGTCGCGGAGGAGCTCGGCATCACCATCGCCATCGAAAACATCTGGTTCGCCAACAACACGCCGGAGAAACTGCTCGACGCGGTCCATCACTTCCGT
Organism: Victivallis sp.; assembly: GCF_048170485.1. Taxonomy (NCBI): domain Bacteria; kingdom Pseudomonadati; phylum Lentisphaerota; class Lentisphaeria; order Victivallales; family Victivallaceae; genus Victivallis; species Victivallis sp. The sequence continues at coordinate 6,930 of NZ_DBEXAY010000042.1, forward strand.
TCCCCGAACCTCGGCATCTGCTACGACTCCGGCCATGCCAACTTGATGAAGTGCGACCGCGGATTCGGCGACGACTGCGCCCCGCTCAAGGCGTGGAAGGATTGGGCGCCGATCCAGTGGGATGACCACATTCTGGAAAAACTCCTCCCGGAAGTGACCACCTGCCACCTTCACGACAACCAGGGGCAGTATGACGAACACAAAACTCCGGGCAGCGGCACCATCGACTGGCCGCACATCGCCGGTCTGCTCAAAACCGCCCCCCGGCTGAAATGCATCCAGTGCGAAACGATTCCGGTGAGAACCCGCAGCAGCATCGCCGACATCTGCCGGGCCATGCAGCGCCTCTTCGAATAAGCGTTGCGTTGTTCCCGGCAGGGAACAATCCTGCTTGAACCCGCTTCCGCGTCGAAGCGATTCGCGCAGAGTGCGGGTTCCTTACCGTCGCAGGCGACCGGAACCTTCCCCTTGTTTCCCCAGACCATTCGCGCAATCGTGGAGAACAGGAACCTTTCCGTGCTCCATTTGCATCGCCCAAAGTCCGGCATTCCGAGGTGCAGGAGCTGCTGTACGAAGTCTCGCAGAAGGTTGGGCGCCATCCTTCCCGCAACTCCCATGGCTGCAGTTCTACATGAAACGGCAGATCCGGTTCCGTCGTTCGAGCAGTTCGCAAGTTAAGAAAATATGCCTCGTTCCCCAATATGCCCGAGAGGTACAGATCCCCCAGTAACTGCAGGGCGATGCTACATCCCACCAGATAAAATGCCCAGCCTATCCGCCCGAATCACCATTTTTTTGCAGCTGGCGGCAGATTTTCCGGCAGGATCAGTTCCCCGAACTCCAGCGAATTCTGCGTGCTGCCGATTCCCGAACTCCATTGCAGAAATCCAAGTCGTCCGGTCCCGTCATTCTGGTTGACCAGAATGGAGAATCCCAGGCGCATTCCCGGCCGCAGCGAAAACTGCGGGTGGATTGCCTCAACCGGAATTGCCGCTTCATAGAGAGTTTCGGTCCCCTCCCGGCGGATCTGTATCCGCACCCCGGCTGGAGCTTTGCCGACCCGATAGGCAGGAACGATATCTTCCGCGGGAAGCGTTCGGAAGCGGAACGCGGTCGGCGTCCCGTCAATCAGCCCGAAACCGAACTGCACAGTACGGACACTCCGACTGCCGTCGGAAAGATCAAAATCAACCTGAACACTGTCGCCTCTCCAGAGAGATTCCGCATTTTTTCCACCCTGCAGAACCTTGTCATGCACCCGCACCGCGAGATAGAGATGGCGCGTATCGGCGGCGACCGCATAACTGGCGGTCAGAGGATTCTCCGGATTTTCCGGCAGGTTGCTCCGATCGGGAATCTCCTGAAAGGAACCGGCCGGGAAACCGGTCAATTTTCCGTCAAGCAGCGGAGTTACAGCAGCAGCCGTGATCTTGTAAAGTTGACGGTTGACGGGAACGCCTTCCCGCAAACGAATGAAATTCAAGTGAGAAAGTTCAAATTCGCCGACAGTATTGTATTCATAAAAATGGAGTTCCAATTTCACCACATCGACAGGGCAACGCCATTCACAGCGGTAATTGTTCCACTGGTCGGAAAGTTTTTCCGAGAGCAGGTTGTGAGACAGGACACGCGTTTTTCCGCGCCGGTCCACGCCGATCGCCATGACTCGCAGAATCCCGGAACCTCTGGCCCGGAAATCGAGCAGATACCGCACCTCCGGTGTCACATTCAGGCGACGGCATGGAGTCAAGGCCCCGGTTGCCGCCCGATCAATCTTCATCGAGACACCGCCATCGGCAAACCGGACCCTTCCCTCGCCCCATTTCCGCCAGTTTTCCGCGGAGAACGGCGGCAGCAGAGAGACGCCGGGTGCCTGCTCCTCAATGATGTATTCCTGATAACGGACAACCGGCAGCCGCCGGTCCGGCAATTCCAGTTCTCCAGTCAGTTTCAGTGTGACAACGGAGTTGAGCAACTTCCGGCTGGTCAGCATCGAAATGCGCTTCCGTTCCCCGGGGCGGAGGCGGAACCGCATCGACGCTCCGTCGGAACGAGTCACGGAAAATGCTCCGCCGTGAACTCCGTCAGGCAGAATGACATCCATCTCAGTCGGCTCTCCGGGACGCAGATCACTGCGCGGAATCGAAACCTTCAGTTGCGCCAGTTCCCCCAGTGATTTCACGTCAATGCCAGTCAACATCACCGGTTCCCGACCGACTTCAACCGGAACAATCCGACCGGGAGCGGCAACTTCGGAGGCATTGTCCATAAGATCAATCACCTGACAGCGCTCCGTCAAGGCCGGCAGCAGCAGGGATTCCGGTTTTTCCGCCTGATTGCACAGGATAACCAGATATTCTCCCCCATTCTGTTCTGCCCGCGCAGGAGTGACAAAGCGGTAGAGAAAGAGTTCCAGGCTGTTTGACAGCCGGTGGTAACGTTCAAATTTCGCACCAGCGGTGCGGTTGATCAAAGTCTTCATTACGCTGAAGGTATATTTCGGCGTATTATCGGGACCGACAACGCCCCATTTCCGCCAGGTTCCACCGGTAATCACAAAGTTATACAGCCGCCGGAATCCCTGAGAATTGGCATAGAGTATATTGCGAAACAGCGTTTCCGCTGCACGCCGCCGGGAGGGTTCATCGACCTGCCCGAGCGGATTGCCGGCGTTCTCCATCTTGGATTCATTGCTGATCAGCGGAGCACCGGGCGCATATTGCCCGATGATCGCGATATCTGCGGCAATCCGTGCATCAGTAATATAGTGATCGGCATGAATATCCACATACCGGGCGATGCCGAGATTGAAAAGTCTGCGGCTGAATTCTTCCTGCCGGGGCCAGACGGTTTCCGCAACAATTTTTGCTTCCGGTCGAACCTTTTTGATCGCCTCCGCGGCGTCTTTCACCAGTTCAACATATTGTTTCGCATTGCCGCCCGGCCAGAATAGAGACTGTTCTGATACTTCGTTCCAGATTTCAAACTCTTTTACCCGATCTCCATACCGCCGGGCAACCAGAGAGCAGAATTCACGCCACTTTTCCCGGTCCGGCGGAGGAGCGAAGTAGTGTTCAGAAATATGACGATACTTCCGGCCGGGGAATTTCTGATCAATCAACCACTTCGGTGTCCCAAGCAGCGTCAGCTGCACCTGGATGCCGTTGGCGATCTGCGACTCGATCATCAAATCCCAAGGCTCCCAGAAATACCGATTTTCCTCCGGTTCGATAAAGTGCCAGCAGAGAGAATGAATCCGCTCATGCCGGATCTGAAGAATCTTCTGCCAACGGACGTATTCCGCGAATCGCTTCCGGCATGCCTCAAGGAATTTCACATCTCTCTCCGGCGGGAAATACAACCCGAGATCGAGTCCGGAAAACCCGATGAAACTCAACGCCACCTCCTCTTCCGTCAAGGGCGTAATTTCCCGAACTCCGGCAATCCGGGTTTCCGGAGACAGTCCCCCTGCCCCCATTGCCGCAGCCCTGACCCGGAAATGTCCGCTCCGCTTCTTCGGCACCGGGATCGCTGTTCTGGCAAAACCATCGACATCCGGTGCAAGCTTCACCTGACGCTTTTCGACGACATTGCCTCGATAGTCGACAAAACTCACCTCGGTACGGAATACTTTTCCCGGTTCAAGATTGTAAAATGCCAGACCGACCCGGGCCGGGTCCCCAACTCGATACACGGAGGAATTCAAAAAATTTTCATGCTCGCGGAACTCTCCGTAAGGAGCTGGACGTCGATCCGCGCTGAGCCGCGTCAGTTTCAGATAATCGAAATGGAATACTCGACCGTAAGTATTTCCACTGGTTTCCGTAAGTTCCAGAATATTTTCTCCTTTTTGAACAGGGAATGCAATTCTGACGATCAGCGGGGAACTGCGTCGGGCGAGAAATTGCTCAACATCATACGGTACCGCTTGAAATACCACACGATTTCCCGGTGCGGCAACACGCACTCCGGATTCCACCCAGGTCTGACCATCGATATCCATGTTCTCATTCGGAGAAATCCGGTGACTCTTATAAC
>NZ_DBEXAY010000043.1:0-4971 GCF_048170485.1 Victivallis sp.
CACCATCGCCGGGAGTGACTCCGGCGGCGGGGCGGGCATCGAAGCCGATCTGCGGACCTTCAACGCGTTCGGCGTCTACGGGTGCGTGGCGCTTACGGCCGTCACCTCGCAGAATCCGCTCGAGGTGCGCCGGGTGGACCCTGTCCCCGCGGAAGGGGTCCGGTGTCAGATTGAAACGGTGATGGACCGGATTCCGGTCCGTTTCGCCAAGAGCGGCATGCTCTGCAATGCGGAGATTGTCGAAACGGTGGCCGAAGTGGTCGAGGAACGCGGACTGCGTCTGGTCTGTGACCCGGTGATGGTTTCCACCTCCGGCGCGCGACTGCTGTCGGAAGAAGCGGTCGAACTTGTCCGGGAACGGCTCATTCCGCTCGCAGACTGGATCACGCCGAACATTCCGGAGGCGGAGCTGCTGCTCGGGCGCCGGCTTTCCGGACCGGATGATTTCCGCCGGGCCGCGCTCGAGTGCCATGAGCGCTGGGGCGTTTCGGTTCTGCTCAAGACCGGTCACGCCCGCAACGGAGGAAAATCCGCAGTCGACTTCGTCTGCCGGGAAGGGCGGGTTTACCGGCTCGGTTCGCCCCGGCTCTCCGGCGTGGAGACCGCTTCGCACGGGACCGGCTGCACGTTGAGCTCCGCGCTGGCGGCGGCCTTTGCGCTGGAACTCTCGTGGGAGCAGGCGCTCTGCGAAGCGAAAGCGTTCGTGCTCGGTTCCCTGCGCGAAGCGGTGATGATCGCTCCGAAGATTCCGGCCATGTATCCGCCGGTCGAAGACAGCGTCGGAGAGGTCCGGCTCGAACCCGCGGAGGGGCGCTGAGTGGGTGTGCGATTTCTGTGGATTGCGCTGCTTGCCGTCGTGACGGCGGGAGCGGTGGAAGCGGCGGGGGTGCGGACCGTCACCGTTTCCGGCCGCAGTTATTCCAATTTGTATGATGTGGCGATGCGTCACAGCATGCGTTTTGCCCGCACCAAAACGGCGCGGGTGCTCAGTGACCGCACCGACCGGCTGACGGTCTACCAGGAGAAACGGTACATGTTTCTCAATGGCGTGCGCATTTCGCAGTGCTTCAGCCCGATTGTGCGTGCCGGGACGGTTTACGTAAGTTCGCTCGATCTTGCCAAGACCATCGATCCGCTGCTCGGCTCCCGGAAAGGGTTCCGCCATTCGATCCGGACGATCATGCTGGACATCGGCCACGGAGGAAAGGATCGGGGCGCCGCCGGGAGAAGTTCGCTGGAAAAAAACATCACACTCCGGCTCGGCCGCCGTCTCGGCGCAATTCTCGGCGCCTGCGGCTACCGGGTGATTTTGACGCGGAACTCCGACGTCTACCTCGATCTGGACAAGCGCAGCGCTCTGCAGCGCAAGTACGGGGCGGATCTTTTTCTCTCTCTGCACATCAACTCCGCCGCCGACCGGTCGGTGAAGGGGGTCGAAACCTTCTGCCTGACGCCCGCCGGCGCGCCTTCCAGCAACGGCGGCAAGACGATCTGGACGAAATACAACGGCAATGCCTTTGATTCCAACAACATCGTGCTGGCGTACAGCATTCAGCGCTCGCTTCTTGCGCGGACCGGTGCGACCGACCGCGGCGTCAAGCGGGCCAGATTCGCCGTGCTGCGCGACATTCGCTGTCCCGGCGCGCTGATCGAGGTGGGGTTTATCTCCAACCGGCAGGAAGAGCTCAATCTGAACAGTGCCGCCTACATCGAAAAGCTGGCCCGGGGAATCGCCGACGGAGTCATCAAATATCACCGGTCGCTGGCAAAGTAGAGGGCGACCGGTCACGGCAGAGGGAAAGGAAGCTGGCGTGAGCCGCAGAAAGACGGAAGTGGGGATCCGGGAGATCGCGCGCGAGAGCGGCGTTTCCCCCGCCACCGTGTCGCGGGTGCTCCGGGGGCTCCCCCATGTGAGCGAAGCGGTGCGGCTTCAGGTGCTGACGGCGGCCGGGCGGCTCCATTACCACCCGGAACCGCCGGAGGAGAGAGGCGCGGTCGCGGTGATCCTGCCCGCGCTTGCCGGAACGGCAGTTCTGGGAAACTACCACGATCAGCTTCTGCCGCCGCTGCTTTCGGAGATCCACGGACGGGGATTCCAGAGTTTTCTGGTTCCGCTGGGCGACCTCGGTCTGCTGCGCCGCTGCTTCCCGGTCGGTGCGGTCGCCTGTGCGGCCTACAACGACATCGCCAGAAATTGGGACAACCGGTTTGCCATTCCGCTGGTGGTGATCAACAACCTCGGCGGCGAGGTGCAGAACGCCTTTTCTGTAAGTTCCGACGAGGAGCAGGGGATGTCGCTGGCCGTGGAGTATCTGGCCGGCCGCGGACATACCCGGATCGGTCTGCTGATCGACGGTTCCCCGGAGGGGACGATCTCCAAACAGCGCCGGCGGGCCGGTTTTCTGCAGGCGGTCCGGAAATTCCGCTGTGAAAATGATCCCGCATTGATCCAGAACGGAATTTCCGAAACCTGGCTGGAGGAGATCGGGCGGATCATCCGGGCGGGGGCCACCGCGCTGATCTCCTGCGGGGAGGGCAGCGGTCTGCGGGTCGATTTCGCCTTGAACCTCTTTCGGAAAAAGGTGCCGTCGGAACTCTCCGTCATCTCCTTTGAAAACAGCAGCTCCCGTTTCTGCACGCCGCCGCACACGACGTTGAGCCAGGATTTTGCCCGGATTGCGTCGGAATCGCTCGATCTGCTCGAGACGCTGCTTCACGATCCGGCACAGGGCGTGTCGCGGCAAATTCCCTATCGACTGGTGGAGCGGGAGTCGGTCGCCGGCCGGGAGAGTTGAGAAAAACCCGGCTGTCAACGCTTGAAAAATCCCGGTTTTGTGGTATGGTAGTCGAACGGCCCGTAAGGGCGGGTTCCAACCAAATTGAGGAGGGTTTTATCATGTGGGATACTGGAATGGATATCCGTGATGTGCAGGTAATCCGGACTCGTACCGATGTCTACTTCGGCGTGGGCGCCATCGACTCCATCGACGCAATTGCCGGACAGATGGCCGCCCGGGGAATCAAAAGCGCTTTGGTCGTCACCGGCCACAGCGCGTATAAAGTGACCGGCGCCTGGGCAAAGATTGCTCCGGCGCTTGACCGGGTGAACATCCGTTACGCCGTGTACGACGGCGTCACCCCGAATCCCACGACCGGTCAGGTGGATACGGCGGTCGCACTCGGGGCGGACATTGAAGCGGGCGCGGTGATCGCCATCGGCGGCGGCAGCGCCATCGATGCCGGAAAGGGGGCGGCGATTCTGCTGCGGAACCCCGGGAAGACGGCCGCCGCGCTGTTCAATTGTGAATTCGCGCCGAAGGAGGCGCTGCCGATTCTGGCGGTCAATCTGACCCATGGAACCGGCTCCGAATCGAACCGCTTTGCCGTGGTGACCGATACGGAGAAGAACTTCAAACCGGTCATCGCCTTCGACTGCATCTATCCGACCTGGGCGATCGACGATCCTGCGCTGATGGCGACTCTGTCGGAAAAACAGACCCGCTTCGTCAGCATCGACGCGGTGAATCATGTGATCGAGGCGGCGACCAGCCGTTCCGTCAATCCGCTGGCGGTGATGCTGGCCAGTGAAACGGTGAAACTGGTCTCGAAGTACCTGCCGCTGGCGCTCCGGGAGCCGGGCAATCTGACGGCTCGCTATTTCCTGGCTTACGCGGCGATGATCGCCGGGGTCGCCTTTGACAACAGCCTTCTGCATTACACGCATGCGCTGGAGCATCCGCTGAGCGCGGTTCGTCCGGATCTCGCACACGGGCTCGGTCTCTCGATTCTGCTGCCGGCGGTCGTCAAGGAGATCTATCCGGCCCGTTCCGTTGTGCTGGCCGATCTTCTCGCGCCGATCGTGCCGGGGCTGACCGGCGTGCCGGGCGAGGCGGAAAAAGCGGCCAAGGGCGTGGAGAAATGGCTGGTGTCGGTCGGCGTCTCCGAGAAGCTGGCGGATTTCGGATTTACGGCGGACGATGTGGACAGTCTGGTCGATCTCACGCTGAAGACTCCGTCGCTTTCGGGGCTGCTTGACCAGGCGCCGACCGAGGCGAACCGTCTCTCGATCGCCTCGATCTACCTGAATTCTCTGGGGTGGATTTCGTAAGGCGTTTTTGCCTTTAAATAATGGTGTAGCCGCCGTCGGCCAGCAGGTTTGCTCCATAGACGAATCCGGCGTCGTCGGAGGCGAGAAAGAGCACGGCGCGGGCGATCTCTTCCGGTCGCCCGAACCGGCCGAGCGGCTGCAACCGGAGGAAGGATTCCATTCCTTTTGCCTCGTCACCGGTATCGCGTGCTCCGGCGTGAAGTCCCGGGGTGTCGGTGGTGCCGGGGGCGATGGCGTTGACGCGGATGCCGTGCGGCATCAGGGCGATGGCCGCGGCCCGGGTGAATGCGGCCACTCCGCCTTTCGAGGCGTGATAGGCGATGTAGCCGGGGGAGCCGACGAACGCGAACGTGCTTGAAAAATTGACGATGACGCCCGGATGACGGTGCGCGATCATGAGTTTCGCCGCCTCACGGGTGAAGTGAAAGGTTGCGGTAAGATTGATGTCCAGCACCTTGCGGAACTCTTCGTCGGAGGTTTCCAGCAGTGGCTTGTTGAGTTGACTGGCGGCGTCATTGATCAGAATGTCGATGGTGCCGAGATGGCTGACTGCGGTTTGAAGCGCTTCGTCAGCCTGGCGGCTGTCGGAGACGTCACAGGGGAGGAACAGCGCTCTGCCGTTCAGCGCGGCTGCGGCTGCTTCGCCGTTCCTGCGGTCGCAGTCCAGAATTGCGATGCGGGCGCCTTCTGCGACGAAGAGTTCCGCGACGGCGCGGCCGATTCCGTTGGCGCCGCCGGTGATGACGGCGCATTTCTGTTTCAGTTTCATGGGAACTGACTCCTTGGCGGGTTGTGAAAATATCGAATAATTTAGCATTATTTTCGTTGAAATCAACGGGGGATGGACAATACACGGATTGTCC
>NZ_DBEXAY010000044.1:0-5150 GCF_048170485.1 Victivallis sp.
CCCGGCGGCGAAACCCGCACCGGCGGCCAAACCCGCCCCGACGGCAGGCGCGGCTCCGGCGGCGCCGCCTCCGGCACCGGCCCCCCGGCTGACGCCCCCTCCCCCGCCCGCACCGGCGGCGAAGAAGCCGGTGTCGCCGCGGGCGAAGAGGTTCGCCTCGGACTACCTCGTCAACGTGGAGAAGATTCCGGCCGCCGGAACCCGGGTGACGGAGCAGGATGTACGGAACTATCTGGAATCCACCGGATACTTTGACCGCAAGATCACGCCGGTCGCGCTGAATCTCGCCAAAGAGTCGGGCGTGGAGATGGTGGAGCTCGAAGGCTCCGGCGACAACGGCCGGATTACGGTGGAGGATGTCCGCGCCGCAATTGCGGAGCGTCCGCAGCTGTTCAACACGATGCGGCGGGTGATCGCCGACCGGCTGACCCAGTCGAAGCAGACGATTCCGCACTTCTACGTGACGGTCGCGATCGACCTGAGCGGACTCATGGCCAAGCGCAAGGCGCTGAAGGCGGAGGGGATCAATCTCTCGGTCAACGTCTTCGTCATCAAGGCGGTGGCGCTGGCGCTGCGCGATTTCCCGATGGTGAACTCCTTCTGCGACGGGCGGAGCGTTTCGTGCCGCTCGAAGATCAACATCGGCATGGCGGTCTCGGTGGACAACGGTCTGGTGGTGCCGGTGATCCGCAACGCCGACCGCAAGTCGCTCGACGAGATCCAGGCGGAATCGGCCGAACTCGCCGAAAAGGCGCGCGCCGGCAAGCTCTCGCCCGACGACATGAAGGGCGGCACCTTCACCATCTCCAACATGGGGATGATGAACGTCGAATCCTTCGGTGCGATCATCAATCCGGGCGAAAGCGCGATTCTCGCGGTGGCCAGCTCGGTGCCGACGCCGGTGGTGCGCGACGGGGAGATCGTCGTCCGCGACATCATGAAGGTGACGGTTTCCGCCGACCACCGGGTGGTGGATGGCGCGATGGCGGCGGCCTTCGCCAATGCGGTCCGGGTCAATCTGGAGAACACGGCTCTCTGGGATTCCATGATCTGAACCGCATTTCCGGGCGGAACGGAGGAGTTCCGCTGACAGGAAAGCAAGCCGGGAGAGCGTTCGCTCCCCCGGTTTTTTCGCCTTGTTCCACCGGAAACTTTCTTTCGGAGCGGAAACGAAGTTTTTTTCTTTTTTTTTGCGGAAAAACAGAAAAAGGTGTTTTCATATTGATGTTTTTATGCTATAATTATAATACAGCGTGATTCAACGCTTTTATTATAATAGATGAGAAAAAGGGAAGCGGCTGCCCGGCAGAGGCGGCCGGAACGGACATGATTGACTTACGGCATCCTGCGCTATGCCTTGGAATAAGCTGTCGCCCGGAAGGGGACAGCCGGACCAGTCACCCCGGTCGGAGAAATGAACCGGCCGCAGGTTTCATTGTGCCCGATTCCGACCAGTAACCTGCCTGCAGAGCCTCTTCCGGCTGATTGACAATGTACGGCTGGAGATGAGAGAGAATCTGTTTGAACTCGAACCGGAATTCCCGGCATCCTTCACCGGCGGCACGGAAACGGAGGCGGAAAACGGCTCCGGGATGCCGCTGGCGGCCCGGTTGCGTCCCCGTTCGCTCGACGAGTATGTCGGGCAGCGGCATCTGCTCGAACCGGGCAGACTGCTCCGGCGGGCGATCGACGCGGACCGGTTCAGCTCGATCATCCTCTCCGGACCGCCCGGCACCGGGAAAACCAGTCTCGCGGAGGTGATCGCACGGATGACCGATTCGGAATTCATCCGGCTCTCCGGAGTGACCTCGAGCGTCGCGGATGTCCGGCGGGAGATCGCCGCCGCGGTGAAACGGCGGCGCAGTTCCGGGCGGAGGACGATTCTCTTCATCGACGAAATTCACCGATTCAGCCGTTCCCAGCAGGACTCTCTGCTGCCGGACGTGGAAAACGGCAATGTCCGGCTGATCGGGGCAACCACGCACAACCCGCACTTCTACGTGGTGGGGGCGCTGCTTTCCCGGTCGCTGGTCTTCCGGCTCGAACCGCTCTCGCAGGAGGAGATCTGCACGCTGCTCAACCGGGCGACGGGCGACGAACGCTCCTTCCCGGGGCGGAAGGTGGAGCTGGAGCCGCAGGCGGCGGATTTTCTCGCCACCGCCTGCGAGGGGGACGCGCGCCGGGCGCTGAACGCGCTCGAAGTCGCCGCGCTCACCACCGATCCGGATGACGCGGGAGTCACCCGCGTCACGCTGGCGGAGGCGGAGGCTTCGATTCAGCAGAAGATGATCGTCTACGGCGATGACGGCCACTACGACACCGCCTCGGCGTTCATCAAGAGCATGCGGGGTTCCGACCCCGATGCGGCGGTCTACTATCTGGCGAAGATGCTGCACGCCGGGGAGGACATCCGTTTCATCGCCCGGCGGCTTACGATCTTCGCCGCGGAGGATGTCGGCAACGCCGACCCGCGCGCGCTGGAGCTCTGCACCGCCGCGATGCAGGCGGTGGAGATGATTGGCCTGCCGGAAGCGAAACTGATTCTGGCCCAGGCGACCACCTACTGTGCGACCGCGCCGAAGAGCAACGCCTCGTATGCGGCGCTGGAAGCGGCGGCAACCGACGTGGAGCAGGAGCGGGTTCAACCGATTCCGGTCCGTCTCCGCGACGCGCATTACGCGGGGGCGAAAGCGGAGGGAATCGGCAAGGACTATCTCTATCCGCACGACTACCCCGGCGGTTTCGTGCCGCAGGAGTATCTGAGTGTGGATAAGCGCTATTACGAGCCGAAGGAGATCGGCTACGAGGCGCGCATCCGGGAACGGGTTGACTACTGGCGCGCACTGCGCGACTTTGTCCGGGAGGAAAAACGCGATGGAAAAGCGTGAACTGCGAAAGCACTATCTGGCACGGCGCGCGGCGCTGTCGCCGGAGGAGCGGCTCCGGGCCGATGCGGCGATCTGCCGGAACATCCGGCGCCTCGCCTGCTATCAGGCGGCGGACTGCATCGCCGCCTACGCGAGCGACGGGCGGGAGCCGGACCTCTTCGGGTTGCTGGGAGAGAAGCGATTTTTTCTGCCGCGGTACGTCGCGGCGGATGCGGGGTACGAACTGGTGGAGATCCACGACGTCGCGCGGGATCTGGTCCGGGCGAAGTTCGGGCTGCTGGAACCGCGGCCGGAGCGGCCGGCGGCGACGCCGGAGTTTGCCGCAAACAGGCTGCTCTACCTTACGCCGGCGGTCGCCTGTACGCCCTCCGGAATCCGGCTGGGGCGCGGCGGCGGATTTTACGACCGGATGCTGGCGGCGGCCCGCGGACCGGTGATCGGTGTGATCTACGCATGCCAGCTGGCGAACGATCTTCCTCGGGAAGAGCACGACCGCAATGTCGATGTCGTGGTCACCGAGCAGGATATATATCTGTGTGAAAAATAAGGCGGATGAGCTCTTCGGGAGCCGCCGCAGAAAACAGGGGGAAAAGAAGGAAAAATGGAAAGCAATTTGTGGGCGCTGATCGCCGTTGCATGTATTTTTGCCGCGATTGGAATCGCGGCGGGGATCATGCTGAACAACTGGATTCAAAAACTGCAGAAGGATTCCGCTTCGCGCACTGCGGACAAGATCCGCAGCGACGCCGAACGGGAGGCGGAGCACATTCTGCGTGACGCCCGGGTCTCGGCCAAGGCGGAGACCATCAAGATGCGCGAGGAGTGCGAGCAGGAGCTCAAGGAGCGCCGCCGCGAACAGACCAACAACGAGAAGCGTCTCGCCCAGCGCGAGGAGCTGCTCGACCGCCGCGCCGATTCGATGGACGCCAAATCGAAGAACATCGAGAAGCAGGAGAAGGAGATTGAAACGCTCCGGGAACGGCTCGGGAACCGGGAACAGGAGCTGGCCAAAAGCATCTCCCAGCAGATCGATGAACTCGAACGCATCGCCGGCATGAAGCGGGAGGAGGCGCGGGGAATCCTGCTGGAAAAACTCAAGAACGAGATCAAGAATGAGTCCGGTCTGATGGTCCGCAATCAGCTGGAGGAGGCGAAGGCGCGGAGCGAGCGGGAAGCGCGCCGCATTCTCACCTACGCCATTCAGCGGTACGCGAGCGACTGCACCTACGAGCGCACGACGGCGACCATTCCGCTGCCGAACGACGAGATGAAGGGGCGGATCATCGGCCGCGAAGGACGCAACATCCGCGCGATCGAAGCGGCCACCGGCGTGAGCATTCTCATCGACGACACGCCGGAAGCGGTGGTCATCAGCTGCTTCGACCCGGTGCGGAAAGAGGTGGCGCGCCAGCTTATGGAGCGGCTGATCAGCGACGGGCGCATCCATCCGACCCGGGTGGAGGAGCTGGCCAAGAAGATCAGCAAGGAGCTGGAAGAGGAGCTCTTCCAGGTGGGCGAAGCCGCGGTGCTCGAAACCGGAATCCAGGGGGTCTCGCCGCAGATCATGAAGCTGCTCGGCCGCCTGAAATACCGCTACAGCTTTTCGCAGAACGTGCTGCAGCATTCGCTGGAGACCAGCTACTTCATGGGCATGATCGCGGCGGAACTCGGCCTCGACGAGCAGAAGGCGAAGCGGATCGGTCTCTTCCACGACCTCGGCAAGGCGATCGATCACGAGGTGGAGGGGCCGCACGCCCAGATCGGTGCGGACCTGCTGCGCAAGCACAACGAGGCGAAGGATGTCATCCACGCGGTGGCGGCGCACCACGGCGAAGTGGAGCCGGAAAGTCTGTACGACATTCTCATCAGCGCCTGCGATACGCTGAGCGCCTCCCGTCCGGGAGCCCGCAGCGAGACCACCGAACTCTACCTCAAGCGGCTGGAACAGCTCGAGGCGATCGCGCACGAATTCTCGGGCGTGGAGTCCTGCTTTGCACTGCAGGCCGGCCGTGAAATCCGCGTTGTGGTGACGCCGGAGAAGGTCAGCGAAGGCGAAGCGCAGATGCTGGCGAAGGACATCTGCGCGCGGATCGAGAAGGAGATGACCTATCCGGGGCAGATCAAGGTGACGATCATCCGCGAGACCCGTTCGGTCGAATACGCCAAGTAAGAGCGTTCCGCAGAACAGAATTTGCCCTCTCCGCCGGAATCCGGCCGGGAGGGCGTTTTTTTCAGGGAGAGGAACGGTCAGGAGAGCGCGTT
>NZ_DBEXAY010000045.1:0-24992 GCF_048170485.1 Victivallis sp.
CCTCCATTGTTTTTGCGTGAAGATAATATAGCACAAGGAGCTATTAAAATCAATTTATTAGTTGATAAGCTCTAAAAATCCAAGTCGGAAACTCTGGTTTACTGACAGTTGGCGGAATGGCAGCAACGGAATACCGGATACGAAATATGGATTTTATACGATTCGCGACTCTTCATCCCAGAGAGATATATACAGCGGGAGTCCGGCGGCACGGCACAGTTCAACAGTACAAGTGGTTTTTGTCGACGGACATGTCAAAGCGGAAAAAGTTGACAATTACCTGCAACCGTTCAATTCCGGTATTTTCGCTCCTGATCATCAACAAGAAAACAATGTTTGGGAAAGGTAATAATGAAACTTCTGGCATTACTGCTTACGGCGGCTATCTATCAGACAGCTTATGCACAGTATGATGTGCTGAATCTTGAATTCAACGATCCGCGCTTTCCACAACCAAACGAACAAGGATTGACGATAGAGAGACCGCTTCCGGAGAAAATAGAAGTAGTTGACGGGTGTTTGAAGGTTCAATCTAGGCAACAAATCAAATTAAGAACTGCCTATGGTCGATTGTCGAGGTATCAAATCAATGATCTGGGGCGTTTTCAGATTCGTTTGGCGAATCGCTCCGGGAACGAGGCTGTTTTGCGAGTTGAACTCCAGCCGTTCGACCAATCGAAGCCGGTGTTTTTCCGGACTTTCAGCCTTGGACCCGGTGACGCAATGCACGAATATTCCGCCGATCTTGATGAGCTGGCATCATATCGGGGGAAACGGCCGGGATGCTATCTGAGCATCTCCATTATTCCGAAGTTGCCGGGTCAACCTGTCGCTGTCGATGTCGACCGCATCAGTTTATTTTTTTCGAAATCAGCATTAGATAGACATTTTCTGATAATCGGAAAAGAGAAACTCTCGTTTTTCGACGAGACGATCAAAGCGATGCGAATTCATGGTCTTGCGGTGAATGATCTTGAATTAAGTCGAAAACGATTGGAACGATTTCTGGCTCCAGAAAACCGCGAGAAATTCATAGAAGAATACAAGGCTCTTTACCAGAAAATTCAGGCAGGACGCTCTGAGTTGAGGAAGATAAGAGGGGTAAGCCCCTTGAAAGACGGTTGGCAGCGTGGAGCATCATTCCTCAGTTTCGGACTGAACGGTTATCTGCTGGAGCGAACATTCGACACGATTGTGCTCAAAAGCAGCAGAAATCTGCTGGACCGAGCTTTTTTCACCAATGCTGACGGGACGCGATCCGGACTCCGGATTTATCCCGATCGAGCTAAAGTAGTAAAAACCTGCGAGGACCCGGACTTTGTGAGCTGGTGCGGACAGAGCCGTAGTTGGCTGTATCAGCACGAATCCGGGAAAATGATCGACTGGAAATTGCTGGAAAGCAGGATTGCTCCTGGCGTGGTTCTCTCTACCGACGCCGATTCCGTCCATTTCTCCCCAACTGCTGGGAACGCGGACCTGAAAGCCGTGTACGCCATAATCAGGGGCAAAAAAGAAATTCTGACAGAAGGAACGATCGCTGGCGACGATTTGAGTGAAAATTTCCTGTTAATTGTCTCTGGGAACGATGTTCCGGCAGTGCCGTGGCTCGTCACCTTCCAGAAGCGTCCCAAACGAATTCTGGTGAAAAAAGGGAAAGTGATTGTCCAGGATTTCTTCCGCACTAAAAGTTTCGGCATTTCGTGCCTGTACGGAGCACGTCCTCTGGAACGTGGTTGGCGGGATCAGTCCCATAGAGTATGGGCACAGTGTCGCCTGCTTAACAATATAATGAATGCAATGCCGTATGACTGCGAAGAGTATTTCAAAGTTGATCGAGCTCGGAACGAAGTGAGTGTCCGGAATGTGTTCCGTTATTATGAAATGGATAACGAGTGGAAAACTCCGGCTCTTCGAATTGCGCCGCTCCCTCCGGTATTAGCTTTGGCTGGCGAAGCCGGATATCCCATTTCCGTTCAGGAAAAATTGACCGATTCACATTGTAATACCGTTTACGGTAAATATCTGTTCGGGAAGGGAAACGAGCTGATTTACACGTTGCCGCTTCCTGCTCTGACGGATGACCTCTTTCTGGGGACCGATCGCTGGCCACAACGGACAGAATGGATGAACCGGATGCCGGATTTTGTCCAATATGCTGGGTATTATGCGTGCAACGATCCGAAACTGAACTGTTGGGCACAGGTTCTGGAAAGCTGGTGCTCCCTGTCCGCGGAGAACAAGAAGCGGGTTTCCACCGTGGTTCGAGCGCTGATCGAATGGTATGCGAGGCGAATCCGGGACGCGGCCCAGATTGGTCTGATTAATACCTCCCATATTTTTGCGGAACGAACCGAGCCATACAGCGGAATTTCCTATTGCAGCTACGGTTGGAAGTCCGTGACCCGCGGAGTTATGATCCTGCGTGACACTACTGACCTCGCCGGATTCGAACTCAACGGTATCGCTCGCTATGCGCAAGTGAGCGGCGACTGGGCAATATTGAGAAAACATTACGATATGCTTCGTAAAATTTACAGCGGAATTCCGTGCCGCATGGAATGGGCCACTATGGCGGTTGCATCCTCCGACCGCTGGCTTTGCCATCATATTGATATGGCGACTGATACTTATGTCGCGTCTGAGGCCATGGAGAAGATCGCTCGCGGCGTCGGCGATCAGCAGACTGCCGATCTCGCACTCTACATATTGGCGAAGGAAACAATTCCGATCACAAATACATTCCGAAAACGCCGTTACGATATGAGTGTCAACAATAACTGGGACTGGAACCGAAACCTGCCGGAACTGGGTTATATCAATTGCGGTGGAATTATTCCACACAAATGGGACAATCCTTATCTGGCAACAAGCTTTCTTTTCGGATGCGTCTATTCCGGCGGCTTGATCCGCCTGTATCGGGATTTCTGTAAGGATGAGGTAGCGCGATATGAGTTTGAAGAATTGAAACGATACTATCCGCAATGGGCTGATCCGCTGTACCGGCTACCTGGCCAGAAGAGAAGCAAGAATGGTCCCGCACCGCTGGCGCGCCACCTGATGATACGCGATATGCTGGGAGAGGACACCGAAAAGTTGGCGAAAATTCTTGCCGCTGGAACGTTTGAAAATACAAAACAAAGTATTTGGAGCATGGTTGAGCAGCCGAGTTTTGTGCCGATGTTACATTCTGTCGCCGGGTCAATGATCGTCGGTCGTGAGGCTCCTGTCAAACTGCTGAATTGGTATCCTGCGGAAATTCTTGATGCAAAATTTAACTTTTCGGACTCCCGGGCGGTGTTGAAGTTTCGCAACTCGCAGGCATTCGAACTGATGTTGTGGAGCAGGAGGAAGCCAGACGAGGTAAAAATGGACGGAGTTCCGATTAACAACTATCGGTATGACATGGCTTCGAAACATCTGATTTTGAAGTCCGGCAAAAACAGTTGCATCGAACTTGTTTACCGGGGATACACTGTCCCCGAATTCAAACGTCACATTCCGCCGAAAGAAGAGTCGATGCTGACGAAAGAGATGCGCATCTGCCGAAACGAGTTTTTGGCACGTTCTGGCAACATCCAGTTTGAATCCGAGAAAAAACTGGACCTGACCGATCTTTTCAATATGGAGCTAACCGGGGTGCCGGTCCGAAAATTTGCCGGTGTAAACTTTAACGTTTTCGCCAAAAACGGAATAATCAAAGCAATCAAACTTGGAAAAAATCGGCAGACACGGATATTTCAGGGACGTGAATCATGCCGCAATATTCAGTTGCTCTTCTCTGCTCCAGCGGGAGTCAAGATTGATGTGCGGCTGGATTATGCAGACGGTTCGACTTCAAAGCCTGCCTTAAAGAGGCGTAACCAGCTGAGTGGATCATATCTGTTTATTTCTCTGGACAGCAAACGTTATCTGGAAGTCGACGGTGTGGTTTCTGAATCGCAAAAGGAGTTGATTCCAGTGACCGCCATTACTGTAACATCCGATCAAGACATTGCTGTGATAGCCGCCACTGCAACAAAGTGAGTTTCTGACACGTGCGGAACAACACGGCATTTCCCGGAGGCGGAGGCATCCTCCATTTTCCGGGTGGTTGAGAGAGACAAAGATTTCCAAAATCGACTATTGTCTTCTAAGAGGTTTCGTTTCACGAGAACACTCTATATGAGGTAATTTCAAAAAAGTTGATTCTGTGCAAAAGGGAGAGCGGCTCGTTTACCGCTCTCCCTGTGGAGTCTGCTTCGCTCAGTTGTCGGAGTTCTTGTTCTCCGCCCGCTCGACGTGGGCGAGGTCCACCACCGAGACGTGACCCGATACCCGGCCGTCGTCCAGCGGATTCTCCACCCGCGCCGCCAGGTCGTGGAAGAGCCGCTTGAGGTCGACAACTCCACCCCAGAAGAACCAGACCGTCGAGATGATTCCCACGATCACACCCAGAATGATCGTGTTGAAGTAGAAGTAGATGCTCCACCACTCCGGCGGCCACGGCCAGAACACGTTCCAGATGATCACGAAAACGAACGCGATGATGAACTGGTAGACGATCGTGTAACCGAACACCGACCACGCAATCACCTTGTCGCCGGTGGTGTATTCGTCCGTGATGCCGATCAGCTTGGAGAAGGCGTTCCGCCAGGTCCACGCCTCGTGATGCTGCTGTTCGCCATCCAGACTGTACTTCCCGCGATGGAGCATCCGGTCCAGGTTGAACGGACGGCGGCAGGTCAGGAACGAACCGATCAGGTAGGCCACGCACCCCGTGATCATCGCAATGAAGTAGATCTCGTACGAGTTGATCGGGAACTTCACGTCGCTCATCGTCCACACGATGTACGGGTGGAACGGGCCGGACGCAGTTTCCAGAAATTCCGCCACGCTCGCCACATAGCCCATCTCATCCAGCCAGGGATAGATGATGTCCGCCCAGTTGCGCTGCAGCAGCAGACCCGCGAGCGAGATTCCTGACCCGAAGAAGAGCGCGCAGAACGCTCCGGTCGTCGTTCCGAACCGGGTGTAAAGTCCGCCGATCATGATCGGCCCCGCCGCGCCCAGCCACAGCGAACACATGATCTGAATGAACATGTTGATGTAGTCCAGCTGCGACATGAAGAGCGAAACGAAGACGAAGAACGCGCCCACCGCGATCGTCACGCCGCGCAGCCACCAGAGATGCTCCCGCGGCGTGAACGCCTTCTTCCGGAACGGCATGATCACGTCCTGCACGATCGTCGAGGAGGCGTTGAAGATACGCGAATCGTCGGTCGAGAGCATCAGCATGATCATCAGCAGTGTGAAGAGTCCCATCAGCGCGCTCGGCAGGAAGCTGCGCAGCAGCACCGGCATCATCATCTGATAGTAGAGCGTGCGGAACTTCTGGAACACCGCCGGACCGTCTTCGACCGTGTCGCGGAGCAGATTGTAGGTCCCCTTCAGGTAGGGGGTGTCGGGGTTCTCGGTGCGCGAATAGGGCTTGTCCACGCCGATCACGTGGGTCGCCACCGGAATCGCCTCATAATGCTGTGCAAGTTTTTCGCGGACCGCCTGGTCCGGAATGATTTCCGTCGCCACCCGGTTGGCCAGTTCGACGCGGACGTCGCGGGCCTCTTCGCGGAAGTGGTTCGAGAGCATGATCACCACCACAGTGAGAGCGATCAGGGTGCACATCAGCATCGAGAAACCGGTCCGCCAGGTGCCGAGGACGCCGGCCATCTTCTGCTCGTGCGGGGTGCGGCCGGCGCTGGTGGTGTCGTTGCCGATCCAGCTGGCGCGGTTGAGAATGCTGCCGACGATGGTGACCACCAGACTGAAGATGTTGAAGTCACGCAGCTTGTGAAGGTCCATCGGGTTGAGGAAGCTCTCGCCGGGCGCCCGGTCGAGCATGACCGGCGCAATGTCGTCCACCCAGGAGATGTTGCTCAGCACGAAGACCGTGAAGATCACGAAGATCGGGTAGCCGATCAGCCCCTGGAAGCAGTCGGTGATGATCAGCGAAACACGTCCGCCGGGCAGGATGACGATCGTCGCCAGCGTGACCACGACGATCACCACGATCATGAAGGTTGGAATGGTCATCCCCCAGATGGTGACCGAGTGGGGGAAGCCGAGGAAGTAGATGAAGAAACGGGCCGCAATCGCCGGGGCGATGGCGTTGGTGATCATTTCCGCGATCGTCCGGATGGTGGCGGCGATCACGCGGAACGCCCGGTTGTAACGCATTTCCAGGAACTGGCCGATCGAGAGGCAGCGGGTCTGGCGGTAGCGGTAGACGCAGTAGCCGGTCAGCGACATGAAGATGCTTACCGGAATGGTCAGCTTGCTCCAGAGCCCCATCGCCATGCCGCACTGGTACTCCTGCTCGCAGAGGGCGACGAGGGTGATGACGGCGAGCCCCGCCTGAAGGTCTCCCACGCTGATGACGTACCGCCCGGCGACACGCCCGGCAGCGAGGTAGTCGGCAACCCCGCGCACATACCGTTGTGCGTGACAGGCCGCCCATAGAATGGCGATGAGAGGCAAGACGACGATAAGCCAACCGATCCAGTTCATTTGAAAATTCTTACGTTATTGTGAAAAAAAGGTTTCCTGAAAAAACAATTCATGCCGGAGTGAAGCGGAAATCCGCCCGGTCAGCAGGGGGGAGAAGAGGAGAAAAGAGCAAAAGACACAGAAGCTGTGGCGCGAAAAGGAATAACGGCCACCCGGGCCGTCGATGCGACAGCCCGCCTCGTTGGAACAGCGTTTTTCATGGAATACAGAATATCCTATTACCGGGTTTTTCCCCATTGTTCACGGGGCCCCCATCAAAATTCCGGAACAGTCCTTCTGTGCGCTCCGGAAACTCCTGGACAGAACTCCGGATGCACGGTATGCTGTGTCGGAAAAAGTCACCGGCGCAGGATACCAATGTTTTACATTACCACCTTTCTGGAACGGTTTCAAGAGCTTGGTGTCAAAAATATTTGATTTTTATAAAAATGAAATCCGCGCCGGAAAGAAAAACCCCCTCTCGTGGATGGACAGGAGGGGGAAATGCCGTGGATGAGAGGGGCGCTCAACGCCCGGAATCGAGCAGATGCTGCCGGAAGAAGTAGCGGTTGGCGCCGCCGGCGTCGGAGGTGTTGTCCCGGATCTCTCCGATCTTCTTCGCCGCTTCCGGGTTTTCCGCGGCGCCGGGCAGGACATATTCACAGTCGGCCACGACGACCAGCTGGGACTTGCGGGTGGATTCCGATTCGGTCTGGAAGAGGTAGCCGAGCACCGGAATGTCTTTCAGCCACGGAACCCCGTTGGAGCCGCGCACCACCTCCCGTTTTTCCAGCCCGCCGATGACGAAACGGTTGCGTTTGGTGGAGATCATGATGTCGCTGCTGACCTTGTTCCCCTTCTGGATGCGGGGGGCGCCGCTGGACTGGTAGCCGATCAGCGAGGAGTTTTCCAGATCGAGATGGAGAATCGCCGCTTCCGGCGCGATCGACGAGGCCTTGACGGTCATGGTGAATCCGTATTGATTGGTGTCGTCCCGGACGACGGAGGTCTGGTTGTCTTTGCCGACGGTGATCTGATTGTCCGGCGAGGTGCGGCCGAAGGCGTCGAGCACCTTGTCGAACGCCTGCCCGAACCAGCCGTCGGGCTGCTCCTCCGTGTTTTCCGCCGGAACGGTTGAATCCATGGTGAAGAGCTGTGTCAGCCGCTGGAAGGAGGTCTGCGTGTTCTGCCGCACCACCACTTCGCCGGAGTGGGCGATTTTCGCCTTGCCTCTGCTGGCGAGGAAGTCGATGTAACGGGTGTTCCACTTCGGGTTGAAGTTGTAGAAGCTGGTGCGTTCGGAACCCTGCGGACGGCTCATCGTGCCGCCGTAGGTGGCCGCCCAGTTGTCCCGGAAACGGGCGCCGGTGCTGAAGAGTTCGGTCCCTTCGTTGTTCTTCCACGACTGGAAGTCGAGCCCGAGTTTCTCATCGTTTTCCGAGTAGAGTTCGTAGACGCAGAAGCGGATCCGCAGCTCCGGGAGCGGCACGTCGTACTTGCGGAGCATCTCCTCGATGTTCCGGCGCGAATAGGAGGCGGTGTTGAAGAAGAGGCAGTTGAGGTCGGGGTCGAGCTGGACCTTGTCCTTGCCGCCGGTCAGTTCGGTTTCGTCGCCGGAGACGTTCATGCCGACGTGCTTGATCATCGGCATCAGCGTTTCCGCCGGGACGTTGGCGGGGAAGTAGACATATTTCGGCTGGCCCGAACTGTGGAGAATGCCGGGTTTGTCGAGCCGTTCGACGATCGAATCGATCCCCATGCCGTTTTCATGGTCGTGGAAGCGGTACTCCTCCGCCGAGATGAAGAGCAGCGAGACGCCGTCTTCGAACTGGAGGCATTCGACCGCCGTGTCGCTGCCGAAGACCCGCTTGGTCTGCACCATCTCCCGCAGGAAGGTGCGCAGAGAATAGGGTTCGGCGTGTTTGAGGACGTAGGTTTTGGTCACCACCTTGGGGTCGTTGTTGTCCCGGATGAAGTGGACGGCGTCGGTGTCCTTATCCAGATCGAGCCGGAGCTGCGCCTGCACCTGGGTGTCCATGTAGCTGGCGGTGTCGTTGTTGTTGCTGTTGCGCGGCGTCCCCGGCGAGGGGAGCTGCGTGTTGACCGTGTCCAGCGTGCCGGAGACCCGGCTGCTGGTGTAGAACGGCGCCGATTCGGAGTCGCCGGGCGCGGCGAAGAGCGGAACGGCGGCGAAGGCGGCCAGAAGAAAACTCATCTGTTTCGTATTCATAATGCTGTCAAAACCTCTGATTTATGCTGTCTCATGCCATGTGGTTAGTTCGAACTTACTGCGGTGGTGACCGGTGCGATATCGTCGAACGCCTGAAGCTGGCCGCCCCACACCTGCGGCAGGCTTTCCGGGTGGGCGAACACCGCCCGGGCGGTGATGAAGAACCAGCTCTTCTGCCGGTTCGTGGTGGTGGTGGAGAAGAGATATTTCAGAACCGGAATCTCCGAGAGAAAGGGCACGCCGATCACCTGTTCGACGTCGCTCTCCTCGCTCCAGCCGGCCAGAATTTTTTCTTCGCCGGAGAGGAGGTTGCAGTTGCCGGAAAACGAGCTCACCTCGGCGAGTTCCGCGCCGTAGTTGTTGCGTTCCACCACGTTGGAGACCTGCATGTTGTACTGAAAGGTCACCAGTGCATGGATCGTCCCGTCTTCCGCGCGCTCCGAAACCAGTCCGGTCTGCGGGTCCGCGGGGGCGCGGAAGCAGATGCGCGGGGCGGTGATCAGCATCTGGAGCGGCGGCGGAGGCGTCGTGCTGTTGAGCAGCGGATTGCTCGCGCCGGTGGACTGGGCGGGCTCCTTCACGCCGCCCTTCATGCCGACGCCGGAGATCCCCACCTGAAGCTGATCGTTGTCCCGTTTGAAGATGGCCTGCGACTGAGGATCGAACCCGATGGAGTAGGTGTTGCTGTCGCTGTTGGCCATGGTCAGACTGGCGGTGTTGACGATGTCGGCGCGGCCGTCCTGCTGGAGCATGCGGACGAAACTCGCGTCGAACTGGGGAGCGAAGAAGAAGCCGCCGAAGGCGCCGCTGGCGGCCTGCAATGCGGCGGAACCCGATGAGGAGAGGCTCATCGCGTCGAATCCGGCGGAGAAGAGGTTGAGGCCCGGCCCGTTGCGCCAGCCGAGGTAGTCGATGCCGAGGTCGCGCAGTTCGCTTTCGCGCACTTCGTA
Source organism: Victivallis sp. (assembly GCF_048170485.1). NCBI lineage: Bacteria > Pseudomonadati > Lentisphaerota > Lentisphaeria > Victivallales > Victivallaceae > Victivallis > Victivallis sp. The sequence continues at coordinate 9,703 of NZ_DBEXAY010000045.1, forward strand.
GACGGTCAGGGCGAGGTTGACCATCGGGATCGGCCGGTCGAGCCAGGCGAGATATTTCAGGAGGTCGCGGTTTTTGTTGCTGTCATCCTTCCAGTAGATGAGGTTGGTAGTGGGGTCGTATCCGACGAAGGAGTCGCCGCCGGCGTTGATGCCGGTGCCCTCCATGATGTCCACCATCACCTGGGCGGAGCGGAAGCGGGCCGGATAGACCGTGCGGGTGATGCCGGTGCCGCGGATCGGATCGCCGGGAGCGCGGCCGACGATGTTGGCGGGGCGGTCCAGTTTGGCGAGCAGTTCATCGACATAGGGCATCATTTTGACCGGGCAGCTCACCGTGAGCAGCTGCTGGTTGGCGGCCTTGTAATTGATGCGGTTGACGGTGGACTGCTGGTTGTAGCGCTTGACCACGCCGAGGAGGAACGGGGTGACGTCGTTCGCCTTCAGGTATTTGAGCTGATAGACCTTGGAGACCATGTAGTCCTGGGCGTCATCCTGAATCAGGCGGATGGTCCGGACGTTTTTCTCCGCCCGGGTGGTCGGCGCCGCGGCGAGGCAGAACCCGGCTGCCAGGAGGAGTGCCGCTGCAAATCGTTTCATAGGAAGTTCCTTTCTTTTGAATGCGGATTGATCTCCCGGCGGAACGGTTCCGCCCCGGGAGCTTTTGATGTCGTAGAATATAGTGGCCGAATGTTAAGATATTGTCAGGCTCGTGTGAGAATTCGCTGCGGAGGGACTTGTAAAAGGGATATTCCGGAATTAGATTATCGGCGACGAACAACAGGAACCGAACGATGGGAGAATTCCGCAATGAAACGGTTGTTTTTCTGCACTCTGGCGGCGTCGTCGCTGCTGCTGGCCGGTTGTAACACCTCTTTTATCCGCAGCACCCCGCCGGTGGCGGGGCAGCTCAGCTCCTCCGGGAGGCCGGTGGTCGGGAACATCGAGGCGAGCAACACCGGGCTTTACCTCTTTTACTGGCTGCCGGTCTGGAGCGGTTCGACCACCCGGCCGAACCGGAGGGAATACAACATGTTTTCCGACCGTCTTCACAACCGCTATATGTATCCGATGCTGGAGGACCGGGCCAGATTGCTCAAGGGGGACGGGGTGGAGGATGTGATCTCCCGGGAGAGCAGCAGTGGATGGATGACGCTCTGGATCCTCTGGCGCCGGACCCGGTTTCTGTCGGCGGTTGCGGTGGATAAACATGCTCCGAAACCGGCGGCGGAATCTGAAAAAGTGAAAAAAACTGACGCAAACCCGGCTTCCACGGATTCCGCCATTTGAAAAAAAAGCTTTTTCATGCTATGTTCTCAACTGGCCTTTCAGTGCCTTACGTCAAAATTCACGATTTGAGAGGAAAATAAAATGAGTCGCAAAGTCATCATCGCCGGTAACTGGAAAATGAACAAGACCGCGGCCGAGGGCAAAGCCCTGGTCGAAGCGCTGAAGCCGCTGGTCGCCGATGTCTGCCCGGAGTGCGCGGAAATCGTGGTCTGCCCGCCGTTCACCACGCTCGCCGCTGTGGTGGAAGCCGCCCGCGGCAGCAACATCAAGGTCGGTGCGCAGAACGTTCACTGGGCGGAGAGCGGCGCGTTCACCGGCGAGATCTCCGCGGCGATGCTGAAGGAGGCCGGCGCCGAGTTCGTCATTCTCGGGCACAGCGAGCGCCGTCAGTATTTCGGTGAAACCGACGAGACGGTCAACAAGCGTCTCAAGGCGGCTCTGGCGGCCGGACTCAAGCCGATCGTCTGCATCGGCGAGCTGCTCGAAGAGCGTGAGGGCGGCCGTACCGAAGAGGTGCTGGCCCGTCAGCTCGAAGGCGGCCTGGCCGGTCTCACCGGCGAGGAGATGTCCCGCGTGGTGATCGCCTACGAACCGGTCTGGGCGATCGGAACCGGCAAGACTGCGACGCCGGAGATGGCGGAGCTGACCCACAACTTCATCCGCTGCACGCTCAATGACCTGTTCGGCCGCGAGATCGGCGAGGGTGTCCGGATTCAGTACGGCGGCAGCATGAAGCCGGAAAATGCGAAGGAGCTGGTGGCGCAGCGCAACATCGACGGCGGACTGATCGGCGGTGCCGCGCTCAAGGCGGAGAGCTTCTCCGCGCTGATCCACAACGCCATTGCGAAGTAAAAAACGGTGTAATCCGCGAAAATATCATGATATTGGCGCAAAGTTTTGGAAAAAAGATTTGACTTTTTCCAAGCTGTGCGCTAATATTAACTGGTTTCATAGGGAGCGCCGGGCCGCGATGCGGTTCCGGCCCGCTGGATAAATGTCAGAAAAAGGTACTGTTTCATGTCGACTTTGACCGTTTTTCTTTATGCGCTGGTGGTCGTTGTTTCGCTGCTGCTGATCGGGATCATTCTGATTCAACCGTCGAAAAGCGGCGGAATGGGGGCCGCGTTCGGCGGCGTCGGCGAGTCGGTTTTCGGCGGGCAGGCCGGCAGCCATCTGACCCGTGCCACCGTCATCATGACGGCGGTGTTTTTCCTGCTTACCCTGGTGCTTGCTTCGTTGATCGGGCACGGTGTCCGGATGGGCCGTTCCGACGATGGCGTGACTGCGGCGCTGGAAGCTGCCGCCGCTCCCGCTGCGCAGGTGGAAACGACGGCTCCGAAGGCCGAGGCGGCTCCGAAGGCCGAGGCGGCGAAATAAAGCAGAGCGAGTGAATAGGGAGTTTCATCAAGATGAAAAGTGTTCTGGCGGCAGTGGTGATTCTGGCGGCGGTCTGGTCGGCCGTATCGGTATCCGGGGCGCCGCGCAGCAGCACGGATGATTACTTCTTCAACAAGATCAAAATTACGCTGCAGAACAATGTATCGGCGCCGAATTTCGGCAGCGACAACTTTTCCGGCGGTGCCATGTCCAACAACCTCCGGAACCGCTGGTGTGTCTTTGTGATCGACTACTATCCGAAGATCGAGAAGAACCGCCGGGCGTGGATCGACGATGTGAATCTGACGCTGACCGTTGTCTTCACGGCGCAGAGCGGCGGGCGGAAGATTCCCTGCGTGATGAACGGGGTCACCCGGTTTGTCACAATTCCGATCGACAGTCGCAAACATACAGCGACGATGATGATCCCGCCGCAGCTGCTCGACCGTTACCTTGCCGCGACCGGGGTGGGCAGTTCCGTCAATTCGAGCACGTTTATTGCGGAGGCGACCTTCACTGACCGGAACGGAACGGTGATCGGGCGCGGCTTCTACGGTCTGCGTGGCGGAAATGAACAGCAACTGGCGGCGGAGTTCGCGAGATATGCCGCGGCCTCCAATGCGTTGAAGGTGGAAGGAGGCATTCTGCCGCGCAGCAATACGCCGTGGCGGATGATCCGGCCGGATGATTATGATTTGATCAAGCCGGACAGCATGAAATAAACTCAATGACCCGCGCCGGGAAGATCCCGGCGGTGAAACATCGGAACTAGCGGAAATGGCAAAAGAGAACTCGATTTTAACGATTGACGTCGGCGGGGACAACCTGAAGATGGCTGAGTTTGTCTTCCCCCCGGGCGGCGGAATCACATTGCGAAAATTTGCGTTCCGCCATCTTGAGGAGCAGGGCGAGGAGGGGTTCACCTTCGCGCAGATCTACCACGAGATGCTCGCCGAGAACAATTTCACCGCGAAGGGGGTGCGGCTCTCACTGCCCGGTCAGTCTTCGTTCTCGCGGTTGAGCAAACTTCCGCCGCTCATGGGGAACTCCTCTGCGATTGCGAAGGTGGTGGAATTTGAAGCGCGCCAGACGGTTCCGTACCCGATGGACGAGGTGGAGTGGGGGTATCAGCTGCTCCGCCACGAGTGGGAAGAGAAACATTCCGAAACGCAGGAAGACGGTTCGGTAGTGGAGGTGACCGAGCCGCACGAGGAGTTTGAAGCGCTGTTCGTCGCGGTGAAGACCGATCAGATCACCCAGTACACCGATGTGATCGAGGACTCCGGCAAGGAGATTCTCAGTGTGGAAATTGCTCCAGTCGCGCTGTTCAACGCGGCCAAGGGGAGCGGGCAGTGCCGGGATGATGAATGTGTACTGCTGCTGAATATCGGCGGAAGCGGTTCCAATCTGATGATTGCCGACCACAGCCGGGCATTCATCCGGAGCATTCCGATTGCGGGCGATTCGATCACGCATCAGATTGCCAAGGAGTTCGGAATCGGTTTTGCCGAGGCGGAGGAGCTCAAGCAGCGCCACGGCTTTGTAGCGCTCGGCGGTGCCTATGAGGAGCCGGAGTCGGAGGTGGCGGCGACCATTTCGAAGATCGCCCGTAACGTGATGACGCGACTTCACGGCGAGGTGAGCCGTTCGCTGAACGTCTGGCGTGCGCAGCACGGCGGCAACCGGCCGACGCGGGTGCTGCTTTCCGGCGGCGGCTCGACGATGCTTTACATCACCGACTTCTTCCAGGAGAAGCTGCGGGTGCCGGTGGAGTATTTGAACACCTTCAGTGCGATCACCATTGCCGAGACGGTGGACAAGGAGGCGTTGCAGGCCATCGCCCCGATGTTCCAGGAGCTGATCGGCATGAGCCTGCGCAACCTCACGCAGTGCCCGATCGACATTACGCTCACCCCCCGGAGCATCACGCGCCAGAAGGAGCTGGACCGCAAGAAGCCTTACTTCTATGCGTCGGTGTTTTCTCTGATCGTCTGCCTGGTGATTTTTGCGGTCGGCGTGAACCGGCGTCTGAATTTCGACAAGGCGCGGGTGGAACGGGTCAAGAGCCGGGTTGAGGAGACGACGAAGAAGATGGATGAGATCAACCGTCTGATGGGGTCGTTGAACTCGGCGAAATCCAGCTTTGAAGTGCCTGCGAACTTCCTGGCGGAACGCGGCAAGTGGACCGACATTCTGAACGAGTTGCAGACGCTGTTGCCGGATTCGATGTGGCTGACCAAGCTGGAGGCGATCGGGGATACGGTTCCGGGGCAGACGGATGCGGCTCCTGTGCCGCAGGATACGCCGTTCGGTCCGTTCGGCGGCGGAATGATGCAGCAGCAACAGCGTCAGAAGCAGGATCCGGGATTTGTGGATATTCCGGAAGCAAAGCAGCTGCATCTGGTCGGGTATACTCTCGTGCTCAAGGGGCGTGACCTCCTGGAAAATGAACTTCAGCAGAAGATCAAGAAATCCAAGTATTTTTCGAATGACGACGACGGGTCGATTCTGGACAAGTACGAACAGGAGACCGAGGTTCTGAACCTCACCTCGTTCGAAATGCGCCTCAAACTGAAAGAACCTGTCAAGAAATAGGACGGAGAGAGACTGTGAATCGATTTGTCAAAAACAATCTTGTGCTGTTCATTGTGCTCGGAGTTTCCGTGGTGGTGGCGCTGGCGCTGCTGGTATGGACTGCGATTCGGTATACGCAGATGACCCGCTACATCAACGAGACCGACAAACTGCGCAAGCAGATTGGGGAGCTGATCGCCAAGACGCCGGCGCCGGTTGACGAAAACAAGCCGCGGATTTCCGCGGACATCGATCTCTATTCGAAGACGGCGGCTGGTCTGCAGAAGCGATTTGGTCACCCGCTGGATCCGGCGGTCGATGCTTTCATCAAGGAGCTGAAACTTACGGAGAAGGAAGCGAAGGCGGAAGATGCTCCGAAGGAGATCACGCTGGCGTGGCTCAAGGAGAAATTCCACGAAGGGTGGGACCGGATTGATGCGAACAACAGCGCGCAGCAGGGGGTGTTTTACAAACAGTTCCAGCGCCGTTTCCGCAACTGGCCGGAGGCGCTTCAGGAGTTTCGGAAGCTGGCGGAAAATGCGACGACGGAACCCATTACGGAGTTCAACATCGACGAGGTATTTCTCGGGGCGCTCGGGATTCCCCGGACGATGCAGAGCCGTCCGGAGAACCTCACGAAATTCATCAGCGACTTCCGGTACAAACTGCTTGACATGCTCGCCGGCAAGGTGGCGGTCGGGCCGAATGCCTCTCTCTTCTCATTCGAAGAGAACACGGTCTACCAACCGGAGGAATACCCGCTGGTGGTCCGCAACTGGGATATCATCGGTGATCTTGCGCAGAAGATCAGCAAATCCGGCGTCAAGGAGCTGACTGCGTTCCGCAAGCGGACGCTGGCCGGCGAGGAGTCGGGCGGTTACCAGCTTCATCACTTCTCCTTCGAGGTGATCGGTTCGATCAGCAACATCCGGAAGCTGGTGAAGGACATTGACAACGCGTTTGCGTCCAACCGGGTCTACCTGGTGCGGAGCGTCTCACTGTATGCCCTGAATGATCCGGCGGAGGCGTTGTTCTCGCAGGAGAATACGCTGCCACAGGATTTCATCGATTCGCTGATGGAGCAGGAGGCGCGCAAGAGTGCGGCGGTGGCGGCAATGACGACGACGACTCCGGCACAGCAGCCGCAGGTGCGTGGCCGTCGCGGCCGGCGGCAGTCGGTTGTCCCGATGGAAATGCCGACGCGGACGGAGCTTACTTCAGAAGAGCTTCAGGTCCGTCGCGCACAGGTTGTGAAGGAGTTTGAAGAGGCCGAGAAGAAGAAGAAATATTATGAACGCTTCGGCTACGGTGATACGCTGATCGGCGGCAGTGACGAATGCCGGGCCGTGATCGACGTGGATTATATCATGCAGAACTAGCGGGGCATGGAGGTTTATTTTGGAATTTCTGAAGCGACATTATGAGAAACTGATCCTGCTGTTTTTGCTGGTGGCGTTTATTATTTCGATGATTCACGTGTTGCGGATTATCCAGCAGACGCGTGAAGTGACGGAAGCGAGCCTGCAGATTCCGAGCCGGAAAGCCGACTATGAGCCGAAGGATCCCAAAGCCGCGGATTTCGATGTTGCGGCGAGATTTCAGAAGACCGGCCTGACGTGGCGGCCGTCGGTTGCGCGGGAGAAGGGGAATGAAGAACATTTCTCCGATCTGGTGATTCCGTTTGCGATGGCGCGCTGTCCACATTGCAGCAAGATCATTCCGCGGAGCTATTTCCAGGGTGGTCCGGAGGCGAACAAGGAGAGAAAAGAGGGGCAGAAGGAGATTCCGCCCGGCAAGTGTCCGCTCTGTGACGGCGAACTGGTTCAGCCGCCGGAGAAGAAGGGGCCGATCTGGAAGGTTACCGCGGAAGACGCCGACGGCGACGGTATGTCGGACGTCGACGAGGGGAAGTATGGGTTTGACAAGACCAATCCGCACGATGGTTGTATGGATAAGGACGGGGATGGATTCTCCAACGTCTATGAGATCAAGATGGGGACGAATCCGACCGACCCGCGCAGCCGGCCGCCGCTCTGGTATCGGCTGAAGCTCTCCGCGTTGCGCCGGGTGGAACTGCCGATCACGTTCCGCGCGCTCAACGCCAACAACAGCGACGACAAACAGAAGTGGGACATTCAGCTCAACACCAAAGACGATCGCGGTCGTGAGCGGACGCAGATCGAAATGCTGGGCAGCATTATCACGCTGGATAAAAAAGAGTATAAGATCTATGACATTCTCCGTAAGCAGACGGAGATTCCCGGCCAGACCAAGGATGGGACGAAGCTGATCAAGGATGAGTCGGTGATCTACCTCGAGCAGTGCGATGGCAACGGCAAGGACAAGCTGGAGATGCAGGTGGGCCAGAAGGTTTACTCCTCGAATCCCAAGGCGATTCTGATCGACACCGGCATGAAGGACAAGGTGTACATCTGTGATATCCGCGAGGTGTTCACGATGGGCAGCCGTGCGATCGGCACCACCCGGTACCGGCTGAAGTCGATTGATCCGAAAAAAATGACGGCACAGCTGGAAGATCCCACGAAGTTTGAGGGGGACACCACGCTGGATCCGGCGGGAACCTCGATGCTGGTTACCAAGGATGGCCAGATTCCGGAAGAGATGCTTGTGCGCCACGATGTGGTTGAGCCGGGCATGGACGAGTTCGGCATCGGCGTGGGGCGCAGTCGGCGTTGACCCGATGAAGTTATGATGAAAAAAATGAATGAAACGATCGATTCAATAATGTAAGGTAGAAACAGAGCATGGAAATCTCTAACCGGAAGCTTATTTCGCGCGGCATGGCTGCGATCGGTCTGGCGGTTGCGGCAGCCGGCGTGTCCGGGGCGGTCGCCGAGGAGCCGAAAGGGGCCGTGGTCGTTCAGAAAGCCGTTCGAAGCGGTTTCGACGATGAGTTCAGCCAGAAGGAGCGGGAAGCGCGACAGGCGCGTTACGCCGCTCAGGACGAGAAACTGACTGCCGCCAGAAAACTGCGCTCTGAGCAGAAATTTGATGAAGCGGTCAAGGTGTTTCAGGAGATCCTGGAGGAGCTGGAGAAGGACACCGGCCTGATCGCGGAATCGCGTCGGACGGCGTGCCGGCAGGAGCTGGCGGAGATTCGGCATGAGTGGGCGAAATCGCTGTTGTTCCGTGCCCGGCTTGCAGCGTCGGAGAAGCGTTATTCCGATGCGATTTCCATTGCGACAGATGTCCAGAACATCGATCCCGGGAGCAAGGCGGAGGCCGCTGAACTGATAGAGTACTGCACGAAGTGCCAGAAGGGGGAAGATGCGAAAACTGCGGTGTCACTTGACAAGGCCAATCCGGAGCTGGCGCATGATCGGGCGACGATCAACCGGCTGCTGCGGGAAGCGGAAGTGTTTTTCCGCCAGAAGCGGTATGAGGAAGCGCGCAGTCGGGCGGAGCGGATTTTCCTGATCGACCCCTACAACGTTCAGGCGGTGGATCTGATGTCGAGAATCTACCGGCAGATCTACACCTACGGATTGCACCGGCGTTCGGCGGATACGATGGGGATGATGGCCTTTGCCGACTGGCAGTGGGCGGAGCCGGTCTTCACGGTGAGCGTGGATTCCACGGTCCGGCCGGGGACGGAGCGTCCGGTGGATACCGAAGGGGTCTACGCGAAGATGGAGCGGATCATCTTCCCGAGTATTGCGTTTGACGATGCCGACATTATGGCGGTGATCCGCTTCCTCAACAGCCGCAGCAAAGTGTTTGATCCGGATAAGCAGGGGGTCAACATTTCCACCGGTATCAACGCCCGGACGGCGGAGACGCTGAAACGGATTACGATGAGTTTTTCGCGCATTCCGATGAGTGAAGTGCTGCGTTACATCTGCCAGGATACCGGGCTCAAGTACCGCATCGAACACGATGGCGTGTTCATCGGGCCGGAGGTGGATGAGATGCAGACCCGTTATTTCCCGATCCGCGGCAACCTGATTTCCGGAATTGCCGGAGAAGGTGGTGGCGGCGGCGGCGGTGAAGACGGCCTGATGGCGCCGGAAATGGCACCTGCACCGGCAGCCGGAGGTGGTGGCGGCGGCGCTTCCCGGGAAGCGATTGACGCCAAGACCTTCCTGGAAACGTCGGGAGCGGCTACTGCACGGAAGTCCATTAATGAAGAGATGCTCAAGAGATATTTCTCTGTTCGCGGCGTTACGTTCAACGAGGGAACCTCGATTGACTACGACAAGCGGACCGGGCGGCTGATTGTCCGTAACACGCTGGAGAATCTGCAGCGGCTGGATGAGCTGATCCGGCAGTTGGATGCGATTGAAAAGCCGCTGATCATGATTGAGATCAAAGCGATCGAGGTGACCGAGCAGGATCTGCAGGAGCTGGGGTTTGACTGGTCGATGAGTCTGATCGGCAAGAATATGTCGAGCGACGGCTCGTTGAATACCGGCGCATCGCAGGGATGGCTGTTCGGCCAGGGGGCCAACAAGGAGAGCGTCATACGCCCCGGTTCGGATCTCACCAGCGTCGACGGGTCGATTATCAAAAACTGGAACATCTTCCCGGCGCTGTTCGGCTCGCAGTATCCTTTCGGCTCCAATCTGCCGCTCAACGTGGAGCTGACGATCAATGCACTCAGCCAGAACACCCGTACCGAGACGATGGCGGCGCCGAAAGTGCTGACCTCCAACGGAACGACGGCAGAGGTGCGGCTGGCGAAATCCTATCAGTTCCCGACCGACTGGGATACCTACGAGATTGAAGAGGATGACGGCACCTATACCATTACGCCTCCGGTTCCTTCGTTCGACGAAGAGGAGGATGTCGGTGTGATCTTCGACGTGACTCCCCGGGTCAATTCGGACAATTACACGATCAACATGAAGGTCAATCCGCAGATCAGCCAATATCTCGGGAAGGACTCCTACCAGATCCAGGTGCAGGGCTATACCCGTCAGCTGACTACGGTGACGGAGGATATCGGTGGAACTCTGGTTACGACACAGCAGTGGGTCAACACACCGAAAAACATCTCGTTTGAAGTGTGGATGCCGATGATCAGCCGTCGTAATCTCAATGTCAACGTCAACGTGTATGACGGAGAGACGATGGTGCTGGGCGGCATGGTGGACAACACCACGGCCACCCGGGTGGACAAGTGGCCGATTCTGGGTGATCTGCCGTTGATCGGGCGTTTCTTCCAGTCCCAGGTGGAGGATGTGGAGCGCAAGAGTCTGCTGATCTTCGTCACTGCGCGTCTGGTGAATAACGACGGCATTCCGATTCGTCGCAACAAGAGTGTCGGCGCGCCCGACTTCAATCGGTAAAAATTAACGCCGGAGGCTTAAAAATATGGTTAGCAGAGAGAAGATGAAGGTGCTTGGTCTGTTCTTCGCGCTCGGCGTTGTCATGACGTCGACGGCTGAGGCGGAGGAGGGATCGCAGCTCGCCGGCGGCACGCGGGAAGCGCTCGCCCGGATTGATCAGGGCAAACAGGAGAATGAGCAGCGTGCCGCAAAACTGGTGGCGGAGGCCAACGACCTGCTCATCCGGAACAAATATCTGGAAGCGCGGGATAAATACATTGAGGCGGTAAAGATTTTCGAGCAGTTCCCGTCGGAAACCTTCCGGCAGAAGACCGATTGGTGTCGCCGGCAGATCGGTAAATGCTACTCCTACATGGCGGAAGATGCGATGCTTCTGGCGGAGGAGCGGGCCCAGGCCCGTGATTTCGAAGAGGCGATTGCCATCTGCAAGGAAGCGATCAAATACTCTCCGGAAAATGCGGCGAAGCTTCAGTCACGCATCGAGCGGTACGAGAAGCGCCAGGCCAAGGCTCTTATGATAGCGGAGACTTCCGAAGAGAAGTTGCTGCCGAATCTGAAGACACAGCAGTACCAGATTCAGGTGTTGCTGGAGCAGGGGCGTCAGCTCATCAACGCCAAGGATTACGGCAAGGCACTGCGGAAGTTCCAGGAGGTTCTGCTGCTGGATCCCTACAATGCGGATGCGATTCAGAATGTCAAGGCGACTTATGCCCGGATTGACAAGGTTGGTCTGGCCCGTTACCGGGACGAGCATCGCAAGATGATTTCCGAGGTGGAGTGGAAGTATTCGATTCCGATTCTGCCGGAGGGAGACAGTTCGGCGGCGAAGAATCTGATCGACGAAGGGCCGAAAGTCAAGGCGGAAGTGAAACTCAGCCCGCTCCAGCAGAAGCTCAACAGTATTATTATTCCGCGAATTGACTTTGAAGATGTCACTATCACCGCGGCGGTGAAGAACTTGCGCGATCAGAGCCGCCAGCAGGATCCGGAGCGACTTGGTGTCAACATTTTCCTGCGTACCGGCGGGGCTCCGCAGGTGACCCAGCAGAATCCCGGAGAAGAGGGATTTCCGCCGGGACCGCAACCCCAGCCTCAGCCGCAACCTCAGCCGCAGCTGGTTAACAATCCGGAAGGCGAAGAGGGGGGTGTCGACAATGAGCAGCGGATTACTCTGCTCATTCAGAACAAGTCGCTGATGGATGCGATCATCAAGTTGTGTGACACGGCAAAGTTGCGTTACAAAGTTGAGAAGTATGCCGTTGTGCTTGCTCCGGAAGGGATTGCTCTCGAGAACATGGAAACCCGGCTCTTCCCGATGGACCAGGCGCCGGTGGATGATCCGGAGAACGAGCAGGCGTTGAAGAACTACTTCAAAGGGGTGGATTTTCCTGCCGGTTCGCAGATTGTGTATGACAGCCGCATCAACCGGCTGATTGTCACCAACACCCCGGAAAACCTCCAGAAGATCGACGAGATAGTCAACGAATTGCTCAAGCAGCAGGATCCGATGATTCAGATCATGGCGAAGTTCATTGAAATCTCGCAGAACGACTTGGATGAGCTGGCATTCAACTATCAGCTTTCGGTGAATTCCGCTGTCTCGGCAACCTCGGCTGCGGGAGATGGAAAATATACCGCCACGCGGAAGACCCGCTGGGACGAGGGTTCCAATGCGCTGATGCGTTACTACAAGACCGATACCGGTAATAACACGGCGTCGGACCCGATGACGGACAGCACCTTCTCCTACGTCTGGGCCAATGACCGGGGAACAAGGTTTGTTGCATCGATGTTTGCGTTGAACTGGGCGTCGAGCGAAGATGTGCTTTCTTCGCCGCGGGTGACTACGCTGCCGGATCAGATGGCGACGATCGAGATGGTGACGGAGCGGTACTTCCCGGATGAGTGGGAAATTGTCGACCTGTCGATGAACAACGCCGGCGGTTCGAGTGATTCGAGCGGTTCGAGCGGTTCGACCTACTGGATTCCGACTTCTGCCGGTCCGCAGCCGACCTTCGAGTCGGAACCGACTCCGCTCGGCATCAAATTCTCGATCACGCCGAAGATCGTCGATCTTGACCGCCGGATGATCAATGCCGACATCAATCTGCCGATTCTGACCCTCAGCGGCTGGATGGAGTACGATGCGCGGACGATCGAAACCGACGGCAGCGTCGATGGTGAATACTACCGGATGCCGATTTTCGACAAGCGTGTGATCAAGACGGAAGTCACCGTCTACGATGGCGAGACCATTGTGCTGGGCGGCGTCGCCCAGGATACGACGACGGTTGTCAACGACAAGATTCCGATTCTGGGCGATCTGCCGCTGGTCGGACGGCTGTTCCAGTCGAAGTACACGGAGTCGGAAAAACGGAACCTGCTGGTCTTCCTGACCTGCCGGCTGGTCAAGCCGGACGGCTCGGCCTTCTTCCCGGATGAAGACCGCTCCCGCGGACTGCCGGATTTCGGCCGGAATCATTGATCCGGTTTCTGAGTTCTCGCAAAGCTCTCCCGAAAACGGGAGGGCTTTTTTTATCTCTTTTATCGATATATACTTGAAAAGAATGATTTTCGTGCTATTTTAAACGATATTCATCTGCCGGAATTCGGGCCCCAATCGTTTGATGAAGGCTTGACACCCGTTTTCCGGAAAACAAAAACATAGAAGGAAAGGGATTGGTTATGCCAACCGCAAGTCGAGCGAAACACAAATTCTGCCGCCGGGTCGGCCAGTGCATCTGGGGCGATCCGAAGTGCCCGAGCGTCAAGCGTCCGTATGCGGCCGGTCCGCACGGCAAGGGCCGCCGGGTCAAGCTCTCCACCTACGGCGAACTGCTGATGGAGAAGCAGAAACTCAAGAACTACTACGCGATCAGCGAGAAGCAGCTCCGCATCGCTTACGCCAAGGCGAAGGCCGGTACCGGTCAGGCGCACGAAAAGCTGTTCCGCAGCCTGGAACAGCGTCTTGATGCGATGGTGTTCCGCGCCGGATTCGCGCCGACCATCTTCGCCGCCAAGCAGTTTGTCAACCATGGCCACATCCTCGTGGACGGCAAGCGGGTCGACCGCTCCAGCTATCAGGTCCGCGAAGGGCAGGTTATTTCGATCAACGCCGAGAAGTCCCCGGCGATCGCCGAGATGGCCAAGAAGGGCAACTCGGTTGTCCCGCCGTACATGGAAGTCGATCTCGACAACCTCAAGGCCACGCTGACCCGTGCGCCGCAGCTGGAAGAGATTCCGGTGAGCGTCAAGATCATGAGCGTGATCGAGTACTACGCGCGCTGAGTTCCGCTTCGGCGAATACGAAAAAACCCGGCAGGAGAGATTCCCGCCGGGTTTTTCTTTTTTTGCAACAGCGGAACAGCGCGTATATTTTCTGTCTGTTCCGCCGGCTGTTGCGAGGGGTTTAGTCCGCGGAGAAACCCGCTTCGTCGACCAGAAGCTGCTTGAGTTTGGAGAGCGCCTGATTCTGGATCTGGCGGACCCGTTCCCGGGTGCGGCCGATCTCCTGGCTGACCTCTTCGAGGGTCAGCGGGCGGTTGCCGTGCAGGCCGAACCGCATTTCCAGAATGCGCCGCTCGCGGTCTTCCAGTTTTTCGAGCAGGTCCATCAGCCGGAAGACCGATTCGACGTCTCCCAGGATCTGGTTCGGCGTCATCGCGTGGCGGTCCGGAATGATGTCCTGAAATTCCCCTTCCTCGCCCTGCTGGATCGGGTCGTGCAGCGAGAAGGTGCGCAGATCGGCCAGACGGAGGCCGGCGACGGTGCGTTCGCTGAAGTCGAGATGTTCTGCGATCTCCGCATCCGTCGGCTCACGGCCGAGCTCTTCGGCCAGTTTCATGCGGACCGATTTGATCTTGTTGATCTTGCCCGCCGACTGGACCGGAATGCGGATGGTCCGGCTCTGGTTGGCCAGGGCGCGGCGCATCGACTGCTTGATCCACCAGGCGGCATAGCTGCTGAACTTCGCCCCCTTGGCCGGGTCGAACTTCTCCACCGCCCGCATCAGGCCGATGTTGCCTTCGGAGATCAGGTCGAGCAACGGCAGCCCCAGCCCCTTGAAGTCGTGGGCGATCTTGACCACCAGGCGGAGATTCGCCTTGATGAGCGTGGAACGGGCATCTTCGTGACGGTCGAGGTCGCCGCAGTGAATGGCGTCGGCCAGCTCCGCCTCTTCCTTTTTGTTGACCAGAGGAATCCGGGCGATTTCCCCCATGTAGACCTTCATGGTATCGTTCTTGGTGCCGGCGATCACCTTGGAGTCGAGCGCGATTTTGCGCGCGGAATCCTTCTCCTGCTTGGTGCGGGGTCTGGCGGCGGCTTCGCCGCTCTTGCGGCGGCGTCTGGCCTCCGCTTCCGCGTCATGTTTTGCCCCGGGAGCGGATTTGGGAGTCTTCGGCGCAAATTTGACCGGAGGAGCCTCCACCTTCTTGATGACGAGTTTGCGGCCGGCGCGGGATTCCGCGAGCGGTTCGACGGAGGGGAAGTCATCTTCTTCCTCCGGGAGGTCGGACAGAGGGGCAAGCGGTACCGCCGGCGCGATTCCGGCGGCGCACCTCTTTGATCCGAACTCCGTCTCTTCATCCGATTTCACTTTCCAGGTGGTGTCCGCTGTTGGGGCGGACTTTGACGCGAAGTTCTGTTCTGTCATGGAGGATCCTTTTTCCGCGCACCGAAAATAGACCGGAATTCGCCGGCGGACGCGGAAATTTTAAAATTATTTCAACTTTTATTGATAAA
>NZ_DBEXAY010000046.1:0-4433 GCF_048170485.1 Victivallis sp.
TCAATTTTTCTTCTTCTTGCTTAAGATAACCCGGTATTCTCAATAAGTCCAGCCTCCCGGCGGAATTCACCGGAAAAAAGCCACAGAACTTTTGCCGGCGGTTTGAAAAAATTTCGTTTTTTTTGCGAGGCCGGAGAATAAAAGCGGTTCTTTCCACGTTTTTTTAACAAGGATAACTTGAAAAAAATAAAAATACTGCTATAATATTTAGGATCACCTAAATAGCGTTTTAGAAAGTTCCAATTTTATATCAGGAGCGACAAGAGTTTTATGGAATGGAAGAAGTTTGCTAGGGGAGGGGCGTTCGGCCTGTTGCTGATCGCCATCGGCGGCTGTTACGAATACAAGGCCCCTCCGGCCGCGACACTGGGGGAAACGTATACCCGGCGTGACCGGGATAAGGCGGATGAGCTTCTCAACGGGATCACCGAGCTGACGCTGGCCGATGCGCAGCGGATCGCGGTGCTGAACAACCCGACCTACATCGCGGCCAGCCATGCGGTCAATGCCGCCCGGATGCGCTACTATCAGGCCTGGGGAGCCTACTCGCCGGTGGTTTCGGCCAACTTCACGCTGCAGGAGAACGATTCCTGGAGCCGCCGCCAGCAGAATACTTCCGGTGCGACCCGCACCCGCCGGTTCTCCACTTCGACCGGCGTTTCCGCAACCTGGCTGGTCTTCGACGGTCTGGCCCGTGAATTCAACATCAAGGCCGCCTCGCACAGCCTGGATTACCAGCGACTGCTCGAAGAGGACGAGTGCCGTACTTTGATGCGTGCGGTTGCCTATGCGTACAACGACGTGCTCCTGGCGATTGAGAACAAGCGGATTTCTCTGGAAGACAGAAACTTCCAGCAGATCTCCCTCAAGGATACCCAGATGAAGTTCCAGGCGGGAGCGGTTCCGCTCAGCGACGTGCTGAACTTCGAAATCCAGATGAATGCCGCCGACGGCGATCTGATTGCCGCCGACTACCAGTATGAAACCGCGATCTATTCGCTGGCGGTGCTGATGGGATATCCGGAAGGCACCCTGCCGCCGGAGATCAAGTTCCCCTCCGACTTCAAGACCAACTTCAGCGACCTGCCGTCGGTCGATATCTACCTCGACACCGCGCTGGCCAACCGGCCGGACCTCAAGGGATACCGCGAACAGCTTGAAGTTGCCCGCTATCAGATGTATCAGACCTACAGCGCGTATTCGCCGACGGTCAACGCCTTTTTCGACCTCTCCTACGGCACGAATCTGAGCCGGTATTCCGGCGGTCAGAGTCCCTATTCGCACTCCTACAGCGAGTCGCCGGCGGTCGGCTATGGTCTGACCGCTGACTGGACGATCTTCAACGGATTCATCCGCTACAACAAGATGCGGGAATACCAGGCCGCCGTTGCCGTCGCCGACTTCCAGGTGGCGCAGAAGTGGCTCGATGTTGTCGGCGAGGTCCGTGCGGCGTATGCGAACTACATCCAGAGCGTCCGTCAGACCCGGATTTATGAGAAGACCCGCGACCTCTCCGCCAAGCAGCGCGATCTGGTGGACGAGGGATACCGCGCCGGAAACGTGGAGCTGACCCGTCTCAATGAGGCGCAGCGCGACCTGGTCGAAGCGGAAACCAACCTTGCCAGCAGCTATGTCGCAATCCAGAATGCCAAAGCGCAGCTGGATGCCGCGGTCTACGCCAACCAGGCGGACTACTACAAAGATCCGGTCAACACCCGGCCCGGAAAGCTGGAGAATACCCCGGCGCCCGGCCTGAGTGAAAAGGAGATGACCAAAGAGAGCAGCGAGCAGACGCAGCCTGCCGCCGCTCCGGATACCTCGATCATCCCGGGAACCGCGAATGCGCCATCCCCCGTTGCCGAACCGAAAGCTCCGGCCGTGAAGGCTCCGGAGAAGGCGAAAGCCGCTGAGGCGGAGAAGAGCAAGGTTGCTCCGATTCCGGCTTCTCCGACGGCTCCGCCTCCGTCCCGTCAGGCGGCTCCGGCGGCCAAGGTTCCTGAAGTGCTCCAGCCCTGAGCTGACGGGAGGAGCTGAGAAAAACGCGAAGACCGGTTACGGCCCTCGCGTTTTTCGTTTTCCGGAACAGGATCGACAGGACTGGACAAATCCGGAAACCGGTGGCACATTAAGAAAAAAACAAACAAGGGTGTTCGGGTATGGATTGGTCTCTTCTGTGGAATCCGGTTCTGCTGTCCGTCGTTTTGCTGCTGGTGCTTTCCGCCCTGCGGCTCAACGTGGTTTTTTCGCTGATTCTCGCCTCGGTTGCCGGAGGATTGCTGGCCGGGATGGGGGTACCGGAGTCGATTCAGGCTTTTTACCGCGGTCTCGGCGGCGGCGCCGGCATTGCGATGAACTACGCGATGCTCGGCGCGTTTTCCATTGCGATTTCCCGTTCCGGTATGACGGAGTTGATCGCACAGAAACTTTTTGAACGGATCGGAAAACAGGTCTCACCCCGTCAGGTTTTCTGGTTCAAATATTCATTGATCGGATTTCTGACGCTGGCGTCAATCTCGTCGCAGAATCTCATTCCGGTGCACATCGCATTCATTCCGATTCTGATTCCGCCGCTGCTGCCGGTGTTCGAACGGCTCCGGCTCGATCGGCGCATGGTCGCCTGCATTCTCACCTTCGGGCTGATTACTCCGTACATGGTGTTGCCGGTGGGATTCGGCAAGATTTTCATCAACGAGGTGGTGCTCGGCAGCATCCGCAAAAGCGGGATGGCGGTGACCGCCGCGGAGGCTCCCGGCGCGATGCTGATTCCCGCGTTGGGAATGGTGGCGGGGCTGTTGATTGCGGTCTTTATCTCCTACCGTCGGCCGCGGGATTACAACCGGGCGGAAACCGAACGGGAGGTGCGCGAAACCGAGCCGGTGAAGATCGACCGGCGGGCGGTGCTGGTCGGCGTTGTCGCCATTCTGATTGCGCTTGCCGGACAGTTCCTGATGGATTCGCTGATCGTGGCTTCGGTGCTCGGCGTGCTGGTTTTTGTCATTTCCGGCGTGTTCCGGCTCAGCGATACGCAGGACATTTTTACGCGCGGCGTCTATCTGATGGGCGGAATCGGCCTGGTGATGATCGCCGCCTCCGGCTTTGCCGAAGTCATGCGTGCCACCGGCGGCGTCGATGCGATGGTGGAGTGTGTGGCGAAGTTTGCCGGAGACTATCGGGGGGTAACCGTCTTTCTGATGCTCTTCATCGGGCTGGTGATTACAATGGGAATCGGTTCTTCATTTTCCACCGTGCCGTTGATCGCCGCCATTTATGTGCCGCTGTGCATGGCGATGGGACTTTCGCCTGCGGCGACGATTGCGATTGTCGGTTCGGCCGGAGCACTGGGAGACGCCGGTTCGCCGGTTTCCGAATCGGTGCTGGGGCCGACCGCCGGACTCAACGCGGACGGGCAGCACGATCACATCTACGACTCGGTCATACCGACTTTTCTGCACTACAATCTGCCGCTGCTGGCCGCCGGCTGGATCGCCGGAATGGTGCTGTGACGGTCAATTCCCGGTGAAGACGCGCCCGCCTTCGACGGTCAGCGTCATCCGGCAGTTGAGGCAGGCCAGCGGGAAGAGGTGCCCGAAGGGGAAGTTGGAGAGCACCGGTCCGCGCACCTCCCTTGCCACCTCCTGAAAGAGCCGGTTCAGCTCCTCCTGAGGAGCGCAGTCGAGGAACTGGCCGAAAATCACCCCCGCCGCCCGGCGGAAAAATCCGTTCTGGCGGAGCTGGGTGAGATAACGGTCCAGCTTGTAGGCCGGTTCGTTGAGATCCTCGAACAGGAGAATTTTCCCGGCGGGATCGGGGCAGAACGGAGTTCCGCACAAAGTGACCGCCACCGCGAGGTTGCCGGGCAGCGGGAGGCCGGAGGCCGCGCCCTTGTTCCACACCTGAAACGGCCCGAATTCCGGCGCCGGCGACAGCTCCATCGACTCCCCGGCCAACGCCGCGTGAAACGTGCGGGCGGTGTAGGGAGAAGCTTCCGCTTCGGCAAGTTTGCCCAGCATCGGGCCGACCAGCGGTGTGCCGGCATTGCGGGAGATCATCGCCCAGTGGAGTGCGGTGATGTCGCTGTAGCCGACCAGCGGCAGATGCTGGCGGCCGGCAAGCGCTCTCCAATCCAGAAGCTCGAGCAGCTGAGCGGAGCCGAAACCGCCGCGGGCGGCGAGTAGCAGATTCACCTCCGGATCGAGCCAGGCGGCGGCAAGATCCTCCGCGCGAGCCCGGGCCGACGCCGCGAGGTAAGGGGCGGGGGAGGGGCCGTTGACATGCGGCATGATTTTCACCTCCCGGCCTGCACGGCGCAGCCATTCCACCCCATCGGCGAACCGTTCCGCGGCGAGCGGACCGGCCGGCGCGGCGATGGCAACGGTTTTGAATTGTTTCGGTATCATTTGCATGGAGTCAAAGATAGTGCCGGAAATTTTTTT
>NZ_DBEXAY010000047.1:0-5935 GCF_048170485.1 Victivallis sp.
TTTTTTTGCTGAAATATAAGTTGCATCCAGAACCATCATCTTTCAACTTTTTCTTTTCCTATGGGATGGCTGTGAATTTTTTTCAAACTTCATAGCAGACATTTTTCCGCCTTCACTTTGGAAATGGTTGGGTAGTTACGAATAGAACAAGAGAGCAGAAAAAGCAGGCAGTTGTGCGGCTCCACCTGAAATTCACATGGCGCACCGGACACCCACTTCAA
This sequence comes from Victivallis sp., assembly GCF_048170485.1. NCBI lineage: Bacteria > Pseudomonadati > Lentisphaerota > Lentisphaeria > Victivallales > Victivallaceae > Victivallis > Victivallis sp. The sequence goes on from NZ_DBEXAY010000047.1 coordinate 222, forward strand.
TGTTTCATTCCCCCAGAGGTTCCGCAGCGTGCCCGCCGGCGCATCCGGCAAGGTGACTTGCAGGCGCATTGAAGTTTCAGCGAAGTTGAAAATTCCCAGCGCCGGAGTGCCGCTTTCCCGATCGATTCCGAACCAGACCGCCGGATATTCCCGGTCGAACCGGTCCAGCGGCCGCAGCCGGAAACGGTCGGGGGCCGCCAGAAGCAGCCGGGAGAGTTCCGCCCGTTCCGGTTCCAGCGTGGAAAAGCGGTCCGCCAGCAGTTTCAGCCCGCCCGCCAGCAGCAGCGCCGAAGTCCAGAGCCGGACCTCGGCATCGGTCAATTCATTCCGGTCCCGGCGGGCAATGTGCACGTCGGGATCGCAGAGGAACAGCCGCCGGTGCATGTAAGTGCGGTTGATGATGTTGCGGCAGACGTTCGGCACGCAGCAGTCTTCGCGGTACCGGTCGCGGCCGGGGGCCTTCCGCTCCCAGTAAGGCGTAATGTCGGTGCTGATGCGTTCGGCGTTGACCAGGCCGACGACTCCGGCGAGAACGGTGGTGCATCCCAGAATGAACCGTTCTTCCCCAAAACCCTCGCGGATCGCGGTCAGGGCGCGCCGGAGCGCATCCAGCCGGGTGGCTTTGGAATCGAAGTAGCGTCCCTTGCCGGGCGTGCAGGCATACATCATGAAATCCAGCTTGACATACTCGAACCCCAGCTCCGCCAGCTGCCGGAATAAATTCCGGAAATGTGCCTGCACTCCGGGATGGGTGCCGTCGAGAACGGCCAGTTCCGTACTGCCCCACGGCTCAAGCCAGACCGTTTCTCCTTCGGAAGTGCGAATTGTCCACTCCGGGTGTTCCGAATAGAGGCGGCTGTTTTTCTCCACCAGAAACGGCGCCAGCCACAAGCCGGGTTTGAATCGCTTTTCGGCGATGGAGTGCGCCAGCGCCCGCAGTCCTTCCGGAAATCTGGCGTTGGTGTGAAGCCAGTCCCCGTAAGCGGACTGCCAGCCGTTGTCGATCTGAATATATTCCAGCGGAAAATCGGAACGGCGGGCCGCCAGGTCTTCGAGATTCTCGGCGATGTCGGCGGCGGTGACGTTCTCGAAATAATAATACCAGCTGCACCAGCCGGTCGGAGCATGATCCCAGGTGCGGGCATTCATGTTTTCTCCCCAGCGGGAGGCGAATTCCTCAAGCAGAGCCTGCGAATCGCTTCCGCAGGTCAGCAGCAGCTCCTCGGATTCGACGGACTCGCCCGGTTCGACGAGAATATGATCCGCGTCGCAGCAGAGTTCCAGCTGCGTCACTCCGGACTCGGCCAGTTCGATCGTGAGGCGGCACATCATCCGGCGGGAGGTGATGAATCCGGCCAGCAGTATGCTGCCGGAAGGCCGGTGGTTCAGCAGCCCGACGTATTCGCCGGAGAAGCGGTTCGGCTCGGCCGCATTATTGTAATGAACCGGGTCCGAAACCGCCGCCGGCAGATAATCGGGATTGCAGAAGTTGTCTTTCTCCCCGTAACGGACGCTCTTGGCCGGTGTGACCATCGTCCAGCCTTCGAGGAAAATCCGGTATTCCCGGCCGGGGAATGACAGAAAGTCCCCCGGTTCCGGCCGGGCCGTAAAACGGATCGCATCCAGATGCCGCGCGACACTGCCGCGGTTGTGAAATACGGCAAGATAACGGACTTCACGATCCCCCGTCACGGTTTTGACTTCCAGTTCGAGGCCGGGCGGCAATACGGAAGAACCGTCGACGACGGCCTCCGGGTACAGCCGCGGAAAGAGTATGTTTTTCATCGTCACTGCTGATTTACTTCCACGAAAGGCGCTTTTTTCTGATCGTATCCGAAATACGGGCCGTGGTTCCGCCCCTGAAACATTTTCATGCGCTTGGAACCCGGCAATACATTATAGAGGCACCAGACCCCGGACGGAGGACACACCCAGTCCGACAGGCCGGCTTCAATCTGAACCGGACATTTGATCCGTCTGGCGAAATTGACCGTATCATAGTAACCGAGTCCCTTTTTCCAGTTCGGCCGCCAGCCGCGAATCCGTCCGGCGGTTATGCCGCCCAGCTCGCAGAACCAGGGGACCTCCAATTCACATCGCGTGGCTTCCGGGGTCAGCGCCGTCACCGCAGCCGCCTGAAACGCACCCTGGCTGCCGCCGGCAATCGTCAGGTTGCGCCCGTCCCACTCCGGCAGGGTCATGGCGTACTGCACAGCTCTCAAATCGCGCAGAATCATGTACTTGAAATAACAGTCATGCGGATTTTCATTCTGCCGGTCGTCGAAACCGTAGCCATAAAGTTCTCCATCAGAAAGTTTCTGGTAGAACGTCGGTTCCCGGTGCAGATCAAGGCCGTGGGCGCCCACAAAAAATACGATTTTTCCGGGCGTGTCCTGTGCGACGATGTCCCGCACGCCGTAACCGTCAAACTGGATGTGAAGCGGCAGGGATTTCTTTTGCGCATCCTTGGGAATTGCCAGCGAACCGACCGTCGGCCGCGGGCCGGGCGCGCTGAGTTTCACATCGTAGATTCGGGAATCCTGCGTTGTTTTAAAAAGTTTGCGCTCCAGTACGCGCAGCGGAGTCGCCTTCAATTCCGCTTTGGCACTCTCCCAGAATTTGTCGAAATCAGCCGGTTCGGCTACTGCCTGAGTCAGTTTTTCCGGTTGAACCCCGGCGGCGAGGCCGAACTGGACTGCTTTCATGCTGTTTCCGCGTTTCCGCTGAATCTCATTCCCGTACTCATCAATGAGCTTGACTTCCGCCATCACGAAGCCGGGCTGATTGAGCGACGCGGACAACTCCAGCGGACAATCCGCCGACAGATCATATTCATTCTCCCGGCGGCTGCCGTCATCCCCTGCTACGACCACCCGGAGCCGCCCTCCTATGGGTTTGCCTGACTGCAGGATGCGGAAACGGAACTTCATCGGTTCTCCGGGCTTGTAGGAAACGGCATTGCTCCGGTCAAGCTCTCCGGTTATGATTGACCGGCTGTGGTCAATCTGCGGCTTGGGTTCGGAAAATTGAATGTTCCGGAATTTCGCCGTACCGGAAACCCCTTCCAGTCCGAGATGCAATTCGAGTTTGCGGGCATCGCTGGGAATTTCAACTTTAAGCGCATACCTTTTCCAATCGGAGTCACCTTCCCGGGTCGGCACCTGAAGATAGCGGGTATTGCCGTGGAAGCTGGTTATGACCAACATCATTTTTACGCCATTGTGGGACTTCGGTTTTTTGGAAATCGCTTTATGCGCGATTTCCCCGCTCAAAACCACTTCCTGCCCGCCCAAGATGGAAAGCGGCAGGGGAATGGCGACGAAAGTGTTTCCAGGAGTTTTCCGAGAGATTTCCAACGTGGGGACCGAGGCCGTTTCATCAAGCCGCCGCCCATCAGTCAACTGCTTTTTCACAACTTCGGAAGTCAGGGTAACAGCGGGAAGCGGCACAGCCTGCGATTTCCAACTGCCGCCGGAAAGATCAAGCTTCTGATTTTTCGCCAACAGATCCAGAATCAACTTTAACCGCGGATTGTTCAGGTCTTTGGAGGAAGTATCTCTGTATTGATTGCCGTATTCCAGATCCCAGCCATCCCACTCCCGGAAAGAGTGGTAACACCAATCCCATTGGTATTCCTCGGCTAACGCCAGCAGGTCGGCCAGATACCGTTCGCCGCCGGGAGCCCAGCGGATGACCGAAAACTCGCTCATCACGATCCGGGCGCCGTATTTCTGCTGAAACTCGCGCACCGGCGCCAGGCAACGGCGCAACGCCTCCTTATCCCAATATTTTCCGTCAACATTGCCGGGGTAGGTATAGATTCTGGTTAATGCGGGGACGACCCGTTGATGGGTATAAGTCAACGGACGGTACATATGAACGTTGTAAATAATATTTTTGAGTGGCAGCGGATGGAGATAGGAGAAATATCGCGGACTGCTCCAATCGTTTGATGTAACGCAGATCGGCGTTTCCGGGTCGATTTCCCGGATCGCTTTCGCGGCGCGATACTGCAATTCCAGATAATCGATGCGGCGGGGCGTCTTCTGATTGGGCTCATTGATAAGATCGTAGGCATAAACCACCGGGCAATCCCGGTAGCGGCGGGCGAGTTTTCTCCATGACTCCACAAATTCTTCAGCAAATTCCGGATTGTCATACAGCTTTGCTTCTTCTTGAACCACACCATGATTGAATTCCTTTCCTCCGGGAACACGGTGAAGATCAATGATGACCATAATTCCAAGTTTTTGACATTGCTCCAGAACTTTGTCGAGAATATTCATGTCACGATCAAGCAAGTCAGCATATTTTTCACCCTCCCGAGGTTGTGGACGCAACTGCCAACGCAGAAGATTGACATTCCATTCCCGCATCGCCGGGAAATCTGCGCTTCGATATACAACAGGGGACATCATTCCACGCAATTGCGGCAGGGATAAAACCCGTTCGGTATATTCACAGCGGAAATTTTCCGGTAACGGAACCGGTGGACGATGAAGTTCTTTGGGATCCCAATCCACCAATTCGACATTGCGGACTTGCAATTTGCCGGTGCTTCCCTGCAGTCCGGTTTCCAGGAAAATCCATTCCGTATCGCCGGGTATCTGTTGCTCCACGGTGACTGTCTTCCAGTCAGAGGAACCGTAAAGCGGCGGACAGTTGGTCCAGTACTGTTTCCCGTTGGCAAAATAATGGATCATCAGTTTAACGCCGTTATACGATTCTTTCGGCTTGCTGACGTCGGAGTATTTCACCTCGAAGCGCACGATCAGGGAGCGGCCGAAGTATGGTTCCGGATCAATCGGATGCGATGCCAGTTGGGGTACAGCCGAATCTGTCGCCGAAATGGTCAAAATCGATTCGGAGATCGTCCCGTTCGGCGGAAGTTTCCAGTTTCGGTCAAAAGGGATGGCGATTTCGGCGGCAAGTTGCAAGCTCAAGCTGAGCAAAGCGAAAATAAGTAAAATTCTATATTTCATCGTAATCGATCCTTTCAGAGTGAATCAACGTGTGGCAGTAATTCGGTCTTGTGATTCCACGGATAAGATTTCTGACCATTCCAAATCGCATTTTTTGATAATTTTCCTGCTGATCCATTTGCCCTATAAAGAACGGTATAACCACCGTGAACGTCCTGTTTCCCATAATCCATAACAGTATTGCTGCCGAAACAGTAAATGAGTACTTCCCGGGTTAATTGAGGATAGGGTTTCAACTTGGGAGTAAAGAATCCATTGTCATTGTAGGAGTCCCGTCCATAGATATAGCTGATCCGCCTCCAGGCATTTCCGTCAGTTTGCGGCTTGACAGGGTTACAGACCGGACAATTGAGAATTTTAGGGCTGATTCTGTCATTTTTGGCTGTTTCAAGGTCGACTCCGCCTAAATAATTAAGGCTTGCAACCAGCATTAATCCTGCATATTTTCCGTCATCAGTTGCGCACCATGTAGGATCATTTCCGATTGCGCCGCCCAATGTGTGATAAGTAGGCGGAAGTCCTTGGTAATCGTCCGAATACATTCCAATAGCAGTTCCATTTTGCTTTATCTGTGAAATGCAGCTCGTGGTTCGGGCGTTGAGGCGCGCCTTGTTCAGTGACGGCAACAACATGCCGGCCAAGATGGCGATGATCGCTATTACTACAAGAAGTTCAATCAGTGTAAAATACCTTTTTTCTGTTTTCATCAGAGGCATCCTTTCCTTGTTTCTT